>NZ_JAJNRD010000069.1:0-2700 GCF_022228055.1 Halorhodospira sp. 9621 | reverse complement strand
TGACGTCGTTGACGGGGATCACTGGACATCCCGGAGCATCTTGATGATCCCAGGGGGGACTTTCCACTGACGGTGATCCTCGGTGTGGACCACCACCGTCTTGCGGTTAATCTTAACCACCCGGCCGAACACCTCGCCCTCGCGGCTTTCGAACGACACCTCCTGTCCCAGGCGCAGGTGCTTGAGGACATCGAGGTCCTGACGCGCCCGCAGTTCGTCGATGCGGCGGCAGATGATCTCGTTGAGTTCCAGGAGTTCGTCGAGGCTGAGATCGTCAATGCGCATTCAACCGGCTCTCGCTGGCTAACTATGGACTGGGGAGGCAGTGGTGTCTAAGGCTCTACATCCGAGCGCAGCGGCGCATCAGCGAACCGGGTCTTCCAACACCGCGGCGTGAGCTCCTCGACCCGGGCCGCCGGGTGCATGCCGACACGCTGGAGCACATCGATCAGGTACGTGGTCGGATCCATGCCCTGCAGCCGACAGGTCACCAGCAGCGTCTGGATGGTGGCCACGTGCTCGGCACCGACCTCGCTCCAGCAGAATAACCAGTTGCGCCGACCCATGGGGATGGGGCGCAGCCCGCGCTCCAGGTGGTTCGTGTCGATGGGGACATCCGGATGTTCCAGGAAGACGGCTAGGGCCGACTGGCGCTCGCGCACATACCCCAGCGCCTTGAGCAGCGGGTGGCGCGGTTCAAGATCCATGCGCTGGAGCTGCGCATCACACCATTGCCAGAAGTCGAGCACCAGCGCAGCGCACTGCTCCTGCCGCGCCTGGCGTTTGTCTTCGCCGTGGAGCCCACGCGCACGGATCGATTGCTCCCGGTCGTAGAGCGCTGCGATCTGCTCCAGAGCTTCGCGCGCTGCCGGGTCGCTGTCCAGGGCCCGCTCGAACTTGCGGCGCATGATGTGTGACCAGCACTGGGCGTGGATGATCTGCGGCTGTCCGGCGGCGTATCGCTCGTAGGCCGCGTAGCCGTCGGTGAGCAGCACCCCGTGGAAGCGACCGGCCAGGGTGCGTTCGATGTGCGCGCCGCCACGGCTGGGGCTGAAGGTGAAGCAGATCTCGTCGCCCTCACCGTACAGCGGCCAGAAGTAGCCCTGGTGCATCTTGCCCGGGCCCTTGCGCCCGGCCTTGATCGGCGTCTCGTCCATGGCCAACACCCCGCCGCTGAGCACGTGCGCCAGCTGTGCCTGTGCGATCGGGGCGAGCAGTGGACTGGCGCGCGCCACGACGGCGGTCAGCGAGCTGCGCGCCACCTGGATGCCGGCCTGACTCAGGCGCTGAGCCTGTCGGTACAGCGGCAGGTGGTAGCAAAACTTGTCGACCAGCACCCCGGCGGCGAAGCTGACATCAAAGACACTGCCCTCGAAGACGTTGCGCGGCGCCGGGACACTCGTGAGCGCGCCGCTGCTGCGCTCCTTGAGAACCGGGTGGCGGTACTCGAGGATCTCGTAGCCTGCCCGGCGCTGCGCGAGGCGGAACGTCGTGCGCGTGGCCACGACCTCATCGCTCTCCCGGCCTGCGGGCGGGGGCACCTCAATGACCCGCCTCGGGACGCTGTCGTCAAAGCGCAGCCCCGTGTCGTTGGCGGCGTTGTCGCGGTTCTTGCCCTTCCTGCGGGTGTAGGTGATCTTCTCACGCTCTTGCTGCTCGGGCACCGGCGTGGCCGCCGGGTCGAACAGGTTCGCTTGCACGGCCGGACCGAGGATCTGGTGGCGTTCGGACTTCTCGCCGAAGAGCTGGCGTTTGAACCAGGCAAGCTGGCGGCGCAGCTCCTTGAGCTCGCCGTGCAGGGCCTGATTCTCGGCAACAATCCGGGCGTGCTCAGTGGCACAGATGGCATTCGACAAGGGGCTGATTCCCTTCGCAAATCACCGGTCCATTATACCGGCTTCGACCCCCGGGCGGGGGTCTTTATGCCACCTTTTTCGTCGGCTACGGATGGTCAGATCCAGTCCCTCGAGCAATGCGGCGAACTGCGTCCAGCTCAGCGCCTCCAGGGCCTGTGCCTGAGCACCCCCCACGCCGAACTGACCCCGCTCCAGGCGTTTGCTCCACACGCAGTAGCCGTCGCCGTCGAAGTAGAGCAGCTTCATCAGGGTGCGCCGGCGATTGATGAAGATGAACCCCTGGCCACTGAGCGGATCCCGGCCGAGGTGGCGACGCACCAGTGCGGGAAGACCATCGAACGAGCAGCGCATGTCCGTCGCCCGAGTGCACAGCCACAGGCGCCGCGGCGGCGTCAGCACCCCGGAACTCGCCGGATCCGCAGGCAGACGCCGGCGCCGAGGTCCAACTCCACCTCCACCTCCCAGGGCGGGGTGTCCTGCTCACCCTGGCCGGGGGCGTCCGTTGACGGGCTACCCGGTAACGAAAGCTCGGCGAACAGACCGCCTGCGGGCTCCGGCGCCGAGGGCGCCGGCTCCGCCACCTCGGGCGGTTTCGGTGCCACCGCAGCGGCCTGAAGGCGTCGACGCCAGGCGGTGAACGTGCTTTCGGCCACACCCTCTTGCGCGCAGAAGGCGCGCAACGTCAGGTCCCCTTGGGCGTAACGCTGGATCAAAACCTGCCATTCGGCGGCTGTCCGGCGGGAGCGGCTTCTGCGGGCGTGGGGCATCTCGGTGCTCCTGTCTGCGATCGGATGAACGCAGATTACCCAGCTCACCACAGGCCCGGAACAACGCCTTGGAATGA
>NZ_JAJNRD010000068.1:0-3253 GCF_022228055.1 Halorhodospira sp. 9621 | reverse complement strand
GTTCTTTAACAATTTGGGAAGTTGCCGTACACAGCATATGGCATGTCGCATTCGCGTGTTATTGACCGCGGTATAGCTCCAGTCTGTTTGGGGTTATATGGCCAAGCGGTTAAGCGCATACGGTGGATGCCTAGGCGGCAGGAGGCGATGAAGGACGTGGTAGCCTGCGATAAGCCTCGGGGAGCCGGCAAACGGGCTTCGATCCGGGGATTTCCGAATGGGGCAACCCGGCCACCGTCAGGTGGTCATCGTGCGCTGAATTCATAGGCGTACGAGGCGAACCCGGTGAACTGAAATATCTAAGTAACCGGAGGAAAAGAAATCAACCGAGATTCCCTTAGTAGTGACGAGCGAACGGGGACTAGCCCTTAAGCGGTCAGTGTTCTAGTGGAACGGTCTGGAAAGTCCGGCCATAGAAGGTGACAGCCCTGTACACGAAAGGGCGCTGATCGTGAAATCGAGTAGGGCGGGACACGTGTTATCCCGTCTGAAGATGGGGGGACCATCCTCCAAGGCTAAATACTCCCTGCCGACCGATAGTGGACCAGTACCGTGAGGGAAAGGCGAAAAGAACCCCGGTGAGGGGAGTGAAATAGAACCTGAAACCGTATGCGTACAAGCAGTGGGAGCCCGGTGCGTCCGGGTGACCGCGTACCTTTTGTATAATGGGTCAGCGACTTACTTTCAGTGGCGAGGTTAACCGTTTAGGGGAGCCGTAGGGAAACCGAGTCTTAAATGGGCGTTCAGTCGCTGGGAGTAGACCCGAAACCGAGCGAGCTACCCATGGCCAGGGTGAAGGCGGGGTAACACCTGCTGGAGGCCCGAACCCACTAGCGTTGAAAAGCTAGGGGATGAGCTGTGGGTCGGAGTGAAAGGCTAAACAAGCTCGGAGATAGCTGGTTCTCCCCGAAAGCTATTTAGGTAGCGCCTCGTGTCTCACTCCCGGGGGTAGAGCACTGTTTCGGCTAGGGGGGCATCCGTGCCTTACCAAACCGAGGCAAACTCCGAATACCGGGAAGTGCAATCACGGGAGACAGACGGCGGGTGATAAGGTCCGTCGTCGAGAGGGAAACAGCCCAGACCGCCAGCTAAGGCCCCCAAGTCGTGGCTAAGTGGTTAACGATGTGGGAAGGCAGAGACACCCAGGAGGTTGGCTTAGAAGCAGCCACCCTTTAAAGAAAGCGTAATAGCTCACTGGTCTAGTCGGCCTGCGCGGAAGATTCAACGGGGCTCAAGCCACGCGCCGAAGCTGCGGATGCTCTTTTGAGCATGGTAGGGGAGCGTTCCGTACGCCGCTGAAGGAGGACCCGTGAGGGCCTCTGGAGGTATCGGAAGTGCGAATGCTGACATGAGTAACGATAAAGCGGGTGAAAATCCCGCTCGCCGAAAGCCCAAGGTTTCCTGCGCAACGCTAGTCGACGCAGGGTTAGCCGGCCCCTAAGGCGAGGCCGAAAGGCGTAGCCGATGGGAAACGGGTTAATATTCCCGTGCCTCTTGTTGCTGCGATGGGGTGACGAAGAAGGCTAGGTCATCCGGGTGACGGATGTCCCGGTTTAAGCGTGTAGGCGGAGCCCTTAGGCAAATCCGGGGGTTCATACGCCGAGACGCGAACACGACGCTCTACGGAGCGGAAGTGACCGATGCCAGGCTTCCTAGAAAAGCCTCTAAGCTTCAGGCAGCAAGAGACCGTACCGATAACCAACACAGGTGGGCAGGGTGAGAATCCCAAGGCGCCTGAGAGAACCCGGGTGAAGGAATTCGGCAAAATGGCACCGTAACTTCGGGAGAAGGTGCGCCTCCGTTATGTGAAGCCCTTTGCGGGCGGAGCAGAGGGGGGCCGCAGTGACCAGGGGGCTGCGACTGTTTACTAAAAACACAGCACTCTGCTAACTCGCAAGAGGATGTATAGGGTGTGACGCCTGCCCGGTGCCGGAAGGTTAAGTGATGGGGTTAGCCCTTTGGGGCGAAGCTCTTGATCGAAGCCCCGGTAAACGGCGGCCGTAACTATAACGGTCCTAAGGTAGCGAAATTCCTTGTCGGGTAAGTTCCGACCTGCACGAATGGCGTAACGATGGCCCCACTGTCTCCATCCGGGACTCAGTGAAATTGAAATCGCAGTGAAGATGCTGTGTACCCGCGGCAAGACGGAAAGACCCCGTGAACCTTTACTACAGCTTCGCACTGGACCTCGAGCATGCTTGTGCAGGATAGGTGGGAGGCTATGAAGCGGGAGCGCTAGCTCCCGTGGAGCCATCCTTGAGATACCACCCTTGCATGTTTGGGGTTCTAACCTGGGCCCGTGATCCGGGTCGGGGACCGTGCGTGGTAGGTAGTTTGACTGGGGCGGTCTCCTCCCAAAGAGTAACGGAGGAGCGCGAAGGTACCCTCAGCGCGGTCGGAAATCGCGCAGTGCGTGTAAAGGCAGAAGGGTGCTTGACTGCGAGACCTACAAGTCGAGCAGGGGCGAAAGCCGGCCTTAGTGATCCGGTGGTTCTGTATGGAAGGACCATCGCTCAACGGATAAAAGGTACTCCGGGGATAACAGGCTGATTCCTCCCAAGAGTCCACATCGACGGAGGAGTTTGGCACCTCGATGTCGGCTCATCACATCCTGGGGCTGTAGCAGGTCCCAAGGGTACGGCTGTTCGCCGTTTAAAGTGGTACGCGAGCTGGGTTTAGAACGTCGTGAGACAGTTCGGTCCCTATCTGCCGTGGGCGTCGGAGACTTGAGAGGCTCTACTCCTAGTACGAGAGGACCGGAGTGGACATACCGCTGGTGGTCCGGTTGTCACGCCAGTGGCACAGCCGGGTAGCTACGTATGGAAGGGATAACCGCTGAAAGCATCTAAGCGGGAAGCCCGCCTCAAGATCAGGTCTCCCCGGACCCGCGAGGTCCCTGAAGGGCCGTCCAAGACGAGGACGTTGATAGGCGGGGTGTGGAAGTGCAGCAATGCATTAAGCTAACCCGTACTAATGGCCCGTGAGGCTTGGCCATATAACACCCAAGCGGATTGAACACCGACATGCCGTAAGCGCGTGACGGCAACTTCCCAGACACAAGTGGCCTAAAGGCCACACCGCTTTGCCTGGCGACCATAGCGAGCGGGAACCACCCGATCCCATGCCGAACTCGGCAGTGAAACCGCTCAGCGCCGATGGTAGTGCGACCACGCTGTCGTGCGAGAGTAGGTCATCGCCAGGCCCCTACACCGAAAAACCCCCGTCTCCTCAATGGAGTCGGGGGTTTTTTTAT
>NZ_JAJNRD010000067.1:0-3408 GCF_022228055.1 Halorhodospira sp. 9621 | reverse complement strand
CCGCCCATCGAAACCGCCACTGACCGACTCCATGAACCACGAAGAAGCTCCCTGGACCCATCGTGCCATCGCACTCCGGCGACCCGCTGAAAGAAAGCGCAGGGTCACTCAGCGTAATCCCCCCGATAAAGCCAAATGCGGCTGGCCTCCCCGCTCAGGTAAGTGCTGTTGACCACCGCGACGCGCCCGGCAGCCCCTACGGCGAGTTTGTCCATTAGGAGCCCCTGCAGACTGCCGTTGAATCCGAGGGCGGGATCGTCGCTGCCCGGCACGACCCGGGGCGAGGTGAACTCATCTTCTGCCCCGGAGGCGGTGGAATAACCAAGGCCTCTCGGTCGCTCCGAAGCGTCCGGGAAATGTTCCCACAGCAAGTAGAGACGGTCGTCGTCATCGATCTCCAACGAGGGAAAACCCGCGCTCTCGCCCTCCCCTACGTCTTCAGCCACAGAAACCGGATCCTCGAAGTCGAGGCCCTCGGAAGAGGCCCGTGTGTAGCGCACCCGATACCGCTCAAGCGGACCGTCAGGACTCTCGGCGAAGGCCAGATGAATCCGGCCATCGCTATCCATCGCCAGCGATGGCGCATCGGCGTGACCTGACCCTGGGGCGACCCGGTGCGGCTCCTCCCAGGTCTGACCAGCATCGAGAGAGTAGGACGCACGAATATCGGCAGCCGGGCCCTCACCAACAGTCCAGGCCATGACCACCTGTTCCCCATCGGCGGCAAGGGATGGCCCGCGCGCGGGAAGTTCACCATCGCCGGCAACCCCTGTAGGCTCGGCAAACGTTTCCCCGCCATCCTCCGAGCGGGTGTAGTGGAGCGCCCCCTCGAACGCGGTCCAAGCGACATGCACGGTGCCATCGGGTCCGATGATCAGGTCGTGGCTTCCGTTGTGCCAGTGGTTCTCAGTCAGACGCCCCTTCCCCACACCATCGGCTGTCTCGGAGAGATTCACAGGCTCCGAGAAGCTCTCGCCGCCATCGGTGGAACGGGCGAAGAAGGCCTCTCCGCCGTGCGATCCGCCGGAGAAGACAATCTCCTGCCAGAGGACATAAACATGGTCGCCGTCGATGCCGACGCGCGGCTCCGACCATGTAATTCCGGGTGAGGCACTGGCCACGAAGGGCATCGAAGCGAACAGCCCTCCGGTCAGGAGCGCTGTAGCAGCACAGCCTGCGCCGAGATCAGTCCGAAACGGAAAGAGAACATTCAAAGTCGACATCGCAGAGAACCACCCGTAGCACCCGTGGCCGCAGGTTAGCCGGATGCGGCCGATGCACCGTCTGCTTTCACGTCATCGCCGTTCAGGTAGGTGGCCTCCGGTGCCGTGATCTGGAGCAGAACCCCGGCGATATCCTCCGGCTCGGCGATGCGTCCCATCGGGTGATCTTCGTCCGCACCCTCCAAGGACCCACCGCGGAAGCGGCGGAGCAGTTCGGTTCGTGTCGCCCCAGGAGAGAGGCTGACCACCCGGACTCCGTGGCCAACCTCCGCGGCCACGGCTGAGCGGGTCAGGCCGATGACGGCGTGTTTCGTCGCGGCATAGGTACCAGCGTGTGCCGACCCCGTATGAGAAAGCATGGAACCCGTATTGACGATCACGCCATGCCCCTGCTCGCGCATGACCGGGATCTCGTAGCGCATCGCGTAGTAAACCCCATCCACATTGGTGCGCATGACATCCCGATAGCCGTTCCCACCGGTCACGTCGATGGCGTCGAAATCGCCGAGCGGCCCCTCAATTCCCGCATTGTTGAAAGCAATATCCAGGCGTCCATAGGTCTCCACGCATGCGTCGACAAAGTCACGCATCTCATCGCGCTCACGCACATCGGCGCGCATGTAGGTCGCCTCGCCGCCGGCGTCCCGGATGGATGCAGCCACGGATTCGCCCAGTTCCTCGCGACGACCGCAAAAGAAGACCTTCGCCCACTCTCGGGCGTACGCATGCGCAGCTGCCTCGCCGATCCCGGAGGTGGCACCCGTGATCAGCACGACGGCGCCCGCATACCGTCCTTCGCTCTCCCGCATGCCTTCGGGCCACCCCCCGAGCGCCGCACCGGCTGCGGCCATGCCGGCGAGCCCTGCGCTGGCGCCGGTCAGAAACCGACGGCGCCCTGGGCTGTCAGGGTCGTGGCCACGCGCGCTGTCCGGCGGTCCGGCCTCCGATGGCTGCGCTTCATGGTTGGGTTGGCGCGATTCTGGAGGCGTGGTTTGCTTTCGCATGGAGAGGACCTCATCGCTGGCCGCGTCTACGCACTCAGCAAGTGCTGCGTCCGGTTCAGGCTGCATGCACCGGAACCGGCCTCGTCAACCCCCTGGGCGGTGAGCACATTCTCGCCAACCGCCGCTCCACGAGACTCCATCGCGTCCCGCGCGGGGTCTCCACAGGCTTTTCCACAAGTTCTGTGGAAACAGCATCCGGGTTCGGAAGCCGTAGGCCTGGCACTTGAGGGTCTTGATATGGCTTGAGCCCCTCGATCGGTCCGCTGGGGTTACGCCGAACTAGCTATCCGCCTACGCCGCGCTGCGCAGCGGATCCCGCATGCGCGCGCTGACCAGCGAGGCCCCTCCGGCCACCGCAGCCGGCAGCACGAAGAAGTTCACCCCGGGGATGGTGTTGGCGACCGCTGCCGCGCCGCCGAACCCCAGCGTCCCTGTCCGGTGCCGGGCGATCAGCCGCCCCTGATCCCGAAAGCTGTAGCCGTGATTGGTGAGCGGCGGGTCGAGGTACTCGCGCGCCAGCATCCAGGCCCCGAAGATGAGCCAGGCGAACGGCGCCAGGGCGTTCACCCCCGGGATCAGGAAAAGCAGCAGCAGCGGCAGCGCTCGAAGCAGGAAGTAGACGAGCTTAGCCAACTCGGAGCCCACAGAGCCAGGAATATCGAGCACCACCGCGCGCACGGTCCGCAGCCGCCTGGGCGGAACCTCGCCGGTCAGATGATGCTCCACCGCTGCCGCCAGCGGCTTCATGAAAGGGGCGGCGATCAGATTGGCAACCATGCCCGCGGCGAAGAAGATAACCAGCAGCCCCGCCACGACGTAAAGCGGCCAGGCCAGCAGGGCGATCCAGTCCAACCAGCCTGGGAGCATGCCCTGCAAGTAACCCACCAACTCCGCCACGGCCGCAGCACCGAGGACCAGCGCGACGGCGAAGAGCACCGCGTTGATCGCCAACGGGATCACCACGAAGCGCTTGACCCCCGGCGCCAAGAGCAGTCGGAAGCCCCGCAGCAGGTGCCGGACGCCCTCCAGAGGGGCTACTAGTGCCGTACCAGCCACATCTGCCTGACCCCCTTCCTTGTCCCCGTCAGACACCGAACCTCCATCCAGCCCACGATGCGGTTTGTCGAGCCAATGGCTCAGCAGTCCGCAGGAGCTGCACACCAGACCGCTGATTCGCTCGT
>NZ_JAJNRD010000066.1:0-3537 GCF_022228055.1 Halorhodospira sp. 9621 | reverse complement strand
ATTGCCGCTTCGCAAAATGAACCGGCGATGGTCACGGCCCTGCTCGACCATGGCGCCAACCCAGGGGAACGTACCCAGGCAGGAGAGACGGCAGCGGATCTAGCGGGGGATTTCAACCCGGCTGTCCGCAGTTCCGATGTTTACTGGCGCCTCCACGATGGGCGCTACGAGTAAAAACCAGGGAGACGGGGAAGTTTCCCGGACCCGCTCCGCCCGTCCTCCCTCCGCGCAAGCCCCCTTGTGCGCGCGCTAGAATGTTCGGTGGTGCGATGCCAACGCTACAAATCTGTGGGGGTGATGCCACCGACAGGTCGTGCCGCTACGGCGCTACTGTTGTTCCGTAAAGTCACACGGCCAGCCAGCCACACTGCCGCAAGCCGCCGACACCCACACGATCCGCGAAGGGACCGTCTTATGCGCCGACCGCATCGATGTACTCCCCGAAATCCTCGAAATACCGCCACCGCGTTCCCGCCGGGACGTTTTTACGCCTGAAAAGATCCCTCCATCGCTTCATGATGCCGGGGTTTGGATCAATCACAGTCACAGTATGAAGATTCTGATTGCTAAAGTTAGCAAACAGCGACTGCGCCAAGTTATCGGTTTGCGGCAGCGAATATCCACAAATTACGATTTCATGAGCTTCATGCAGGTATTCGTATGCCTTAGTCCACAGGTACTGGAACAAGCTCACCTGAGTTATCGGCTTTTGAGGCAACGGAGGTATAATTAGCGGCGATGCGTCGTCATCTGGCGCTGGAGTCCCTGTAGACGACTGCCAAACAACCTCGATTTTTTGCTTATTTTTGGAGTCGTGATTGCCCTGGACAATCGTTTCGAAGTCCTCTGTTCTACAACGCCAGTTAACTGACCCATGCAGCTTGATTAGCAACGGATGCTCGCATACCACGTCGCGTTTACGTCTTGCGTCGCGGCGACCCTTAATCCTGTCAAAGTAAATCTCGCCCGGGTTGTGCGTTTTCAGGAGGTGCCGATCTACCATATCGTCATAGTTAAAGGTAATTATGCGGTTAGTAATTCCATCGAATGCGCCTGCAAAGTAGTGGTCTATCAAACGGCCATAATACCGATGATTTGATTCTTTTGTCTTCCGAAGCACATAACAAATTAGATGCGACAGATTGTTCAAGTAAGCTTCTTTGGTAACAGATTTTTTCTTCTTGTTTGGGTGGATCGCGTCGATGAACTCCATGTGGCCCATCTGTCGTATTATGGCGTCCTCAAGGGCGAGCGACTCGAAAGGGATGTGATCTTTCCATTCCTTCAGGACGAAGTCTCGGGCGCCGTTAACCCAACCCGGACGGTGCGCTTCCACTTCTTTAATGCGTTCGCAGAATTGGCTGTCTAGCGGGGCGTGCCTTTCTTTCGTTCCGGAGCGAGTTAAGGACGAGCTCATTGAGGCTCCAGCACCAAGAACGAATAGACGGTTTACCCGCTGGCGGTTACTTTTCCGACGCATGTTGCAGTATTGTCCTTCGTTTTCGCGTAGTAGTGATATATACGGTGTCGAAAATATAAGGGAGTACGCTGAGCCTATATAGCGCAGTAACCACCTCTTTTTAAGTCTCCCACCACAACTCACCCTCATGGCTCGCCATACCGATAGCCTCCAGGGCTTCTAGGGCAGCCTGGACGGCCTTGCGGGGCCGGTGCGTGTAGCGAGCCGCGATGCTGTCAGTGGTCTGGGGCCCTTCCGTAAGGGCCTGGCGAACCGCCCGGATGCGATCACCCGTATTCTTCGGGAACGTCGGCTTCTTGCCGGCCGGCTCTGCGGCGGTAGAAACCGTGGCCAACTCGTTCTGCTCCGCCTCGTGCCCGCTGCTCTCACTTGTCTGGTCACCCGCCTCGTGTGGCGCCTGAAACTCAGGACGCAGCCAGCGGACATGCCCGCGGGCCTCCTCAGCAGCGCGCTGGGCATTGAGGTCTACGAGGCGCTGCAGGAGCTCCTGCTCGGCTTCTTCTTGGTCCTCGGGCTTGTCTGGGAGCGGCGTGGTCGCGCCGGGACGACCCACTAGCACGTCGGCGAGATCGCCCCAGCCGTAAGCCTCGAATACGGCCCGGTCGAGTTCATCGTGTAGCTCCCCAAGTACCGAGACCAGGCCCTGCTCGTGGATCGTGCGCTCCTTCTTCGTCAGGGTCTCCCCGGCGCGGATCTTCTCCAAGACGTTGTACATGCCGGTCAGGGTCAAACCGGGGTGGTCGCGCTGGCGCTCTGCCCTATGGGTATCTAGGCGCTCGCCCAGTTCAGCGATGTGCTCCGCCAAACCATCGCTCGAAAGCGGAAATGGGAAGGTTTCAAAACAAACAGAGTGGTTGTAGGTTGGCCGATCTTCTAAGGCGCTACCGGTCGCCAACGCCCATGTGACATGAAGACGACTTCCAAGCACGCCCAGGAAAAAGGGGGAATCGGTCGCGATACTAACCAGCTTTGACTCGGGCAAGATAGACCGATCTAGAAAAACAAATAAATGGTGCTTCGCGGTTCGTGTTGTAGCGATGTAACGCGGAAGACCGGCTACCATCCTCCGCCAGTCTTTTCGGGGTTCCCCAAAAATCCACCAGTAGTCGCGATAGGTCGCGCGCTTGTTCTGGTTGCGCTCAGGCTTTACTCGTTCGAGGACATGTTGATAGACCGCAGGATAACGCCTACGGACGGTTTCAGCGTCAAGCCCATACAGATCGATA
Organism: Halorhodospira sp. 9621; assembly: GCF_022228055.1. Lineage (NCBI taxonomy): Bacteria > Pseudomonadati > Pseudomonadota > Gammaproteobacteria > Chromatiales > Ectothiorhodospiraceae > Halorhodospira > Halorhodospira sp. 9621. The sequence continues at coordinate 831 of NZ_JAJNRD010000066.1, read as the reverse complement.
ACTTTTACCCCCCGAGGGGTTTGAGAGACATCTCGACCATTCCTGAAGTTCCGTATAATTCCTTCCTCGAGCTCGATCCCCTCTTGGCAAAGGTCATTCGCCTTATCATGATCGATGATAAACCCAGCACCATGAAGCTTGACCCCCATGGCGCTTATCCCTGTGTTGGATGAAAGCGGCTTGGCCGCTCCAACATTGGCTCCCACAGACAAAGCGGGATGAATGATGCCCTCTCGCTTTTTAAAACGAACCGCAATTCCCTCGTCGCCACTGCGGGTTTCATGCACGGACTGTGCGAGCACGCCTTCATGCCGCCCTCGCTCGCCGACGGTTATCGCGATTCGAACGGCGGCACCATCGTTACTATCAACCCATGGGTGATCAGGTGTCGCGAACACCAAGGAGAGCGGCCTCTTACTATCTTGCAAGTGGAACCCCAGAACCCTCCGATTAAACGTCTGACGCAGGCTGTTAGTAGTGATGAATCCGAAGCGATGGAGAAAGCCGTGGCGAGTCTTCGCAGCAGCGATATGCCACCAATACATCACAAAATCCGCGGATTCCGGTACAGTGCCCTTGAACACACGGCGCACAGCATCGGTATAACCATCCCCAAGCGCACGGCGCATATTGGAAGCGCCGAGAAAAGGAGGGTTCCCTACTACAAAATCAGCCTCCGGCCAGTCCGCTCGTCGGGGGTTTATGTAGCAGTAAACCTGAAGGCGCTGAGCCTCGTCAGGGACCAGCTCGCCTGTAGCCGGGTGCTCTTTGTACGAGCGACCATCCCATATTGTTATCGGCTGACCATCGCCATCGAGTTGTGGCTCCACA
>NZ_JAJNRD010000065.1:0-3589 GCF_022228055.1 Halorhodospira sp. 9621 | reverse complement strand
CCGCGAGATCGTCGGCTGCGAGGCCAGCTTCCGCTCGATGACCTGGGCACCGCGTCGGTCGCTGCCGCAGGCGGCGAGCATCGGGTCATCGCGCAGCGTCTCGGCGTCGGCCTGATCGTCCCAGCCCTGGCCGATCATCAACAGGGTGTCGCGAAGCAGCTCGCCGAGCACGTGCTTGACCCGATCCGGATCCCGGGGGTCCGTCAGGCGCTCGGTCAGCCAGGAGATGATTCCGGTCCGCTCGAGTGCCTCGCGCTGAAGGTAGACCCCGGCCTCCGAACTCAGTCGCTCCGGGCGGGTCTCGACTTGGATCGCGCTGTTGAACGTCGCTTTGGATAGCGGTAGCGTTTCACCCATGGCGTAGCGTCGGCTCTGGTTCGTGTGGTCTGCAACTTCATGATTATCCAGAAACTCCGGCGCTACGCCAACCTATTTCCCCGCCTGCGCTGAATAATCCGGGGTGATCCATCTACGCGACCCAGCGAGGAACGCGAAAAGTGGGCCGGGACGTGTAAACCGGGGTATACTTGCGCCTAGAGATACGCGTCCCGGCAAGTGCGTGGAGCACGGTGTGGTGGGCGGCGCGAGGGGGAGGTGGTGACAAAAGTAGGCAGGGGGGGAGGCGGCGGGTACACCCTCATCGAGATCGTTCTCGTCCTGGTGATCCTCAGCATCGTGGCCGGGATGGCCGCTTCCGGCCTTGGCGGTTCGGCTGGCGCTGCGACGGTGATGGAGGCGCGGGATCAGCTGATGTCGGATCTGCGGGCCGCGCGTTCACGCGCGATGGTTTGCGGGTTCGAGGATGGGGCTCGCCAGGTGGATGTCGTGCTGACGGGCGGCGGCTGGGAAGTGGATGGCGAGGACTGCCCCGGGGGCGGTCATAGGCAGCGCACACTTGCGGACGGGGTGTCGCTGAGTCCGTCCGGGGAGACCGTGACCTACCGCTACCCGAACGGGGATCTTGCGGCGAGCACGGATATACGGCTGAGGCTCTCGGGGGATCGGGGGGCGGCACGGTGCCTGCTGGTCCGGGGAGCGTCGGGTAGCGTGGAGCCTACCGATTGTGATTAGAGAATCAGGTTCGGGAAGAGTACGTCTCCGTGCAGGGGCTCAGGCGCCGGACCGGCGGATTGGCCGGCAGGCGGGGATGACGCTGCTGGAGATGGTGGTCGCAATCAGCGTGATGGGTTTCGTCATGGCCATGATCGCCACCCTGTATGCGTACTTCGCGGTGCAGAGGGATCTTAGCGATGTGGACCGCTACAGCCGGATGGCGAGCAGTTGCGCGGAACTGGTGCGCGGTGGGCATATCAAGGGCGTAGTACGGGAACAGGGCTGCGCCGCCCCGGATGCGTCGTGCTCGGTCATTCCCGGCGGCGAGATGGGAGAAGTCTTCGACGATCCGGACCTTGGCAGGCTTGCCGAGCACTTCTGTGCCAACGATGCCAACACGCAGATGGCCTGCTGCCGGACGAGCCTCGACGGCGCATCCGTCCTGCGGTTCGAGGTCAGTAATCCAGATCAGGACTATAAGCCTGTGCACGTTGGGCTGCCACGATGAGGGGCCAGGGGATGGGTGATGTACGCCGAGCCGCCGCCGACCGCAAGGCGCGGCCGCCCAGAGAGCGGGGGGTTACCCTCATCGAGCTGGTCATCGTGCTGTCGATCGCCGCGGTGGTCGCCGTGATGGTCACGCAAGCGCTGGTGGCGGCCTTCAAGGGCACAGGGCTGTATCGCAGCCTGGATACGGCGCAGGTCGAGCTCAACCACGCTTTCGGGCGCATGGCGAACGAGATCCGCCGTATGGAGCATGAGGCTGAGTTGGCGCCGGACGCCTGCTCGGCTCAACTCGTCGAGGACGGCCGTGCGCTCAGCCTCGCGTTCCAGCCGCCTGACGACGATCGACTGCAGTTCCGGATTCCCTTGCCCGACGAGCATGCGGTTGCGGACGTGGCTCTGCGCTGTCCTGGTGAGGCGGTGACGGGCCACGAGGGGATCTACGTCGTGGAACTCTGGTTGGATCGGTCCCCCTTTACCTCGGACGCCTGTCTTACCGCGGCGGAGGACGAAGAGGCCGAGGAAGAAGAGGCCGAGGAAGAAGGGTGTCTATCAATTCTCGCTGTTCGGCGCGGGCAGGCGGACTGATCGGTGGCAGCTGACAGTCTGGACCCTTCGGGCGATGGTGCGGTCTGGGAGAAGGTGCAATGACAGGGGATAAAAGCAAGCGATCCACGGGGCCGGCCGGCCTGCGCCACAGGGTGGACCACCAGGGAGGCGGGGTGCTGATCGGCGCCGTAGGGGCATTGGTGCTGGTCGGTATCCTGGTGTCGGGGGTCGCGCAGCTTACCCAGGGACGAATCGCTGTTTCGAGCGATCTGCTCAATAGCACACGGGCCTTGCACGCCGCTGAGACGGGCTCGTTGCTCGGTGTTCAGATGGACGACTGGGACGCCGTACACGCTTTCGGGGACAGGGAGCCGGTTGCGTTTCATTTCGACGGTGATCCGGTTGCGTCGGACGACGGTGTTCCGGTGTTCACGTTCACGGGGTTGGATGCGGCGTCGTTGGATCAAGCTCAAGCCGCGCATACGGTTGAGGTCGGGCTCCCCATCAACCGCCTGCCCACCGATGCCATCACACAGCATCTAGCGGATCAGCAGGCGTGTCTCGAGGACCTCGATTTCGGCTGGTTCGAGGTGGATGAGATATGCCCGGGCGATCCGCTCTACTACTGGATTGCCCACCTGGTCGATCCCGCGGCGTATGAGTCGGACGTGGGCCTGGTGCTCTACGGCAACCGCCTGGATATCCCCAAGGCCGCTGATAAGGTGCATTTCCAACGGCCGGTCTTCTTCGAGGGCTCGGTGACCATCAGTATCGACTCGGCCGCACGTACCAGGGCGGATGTCTACTTCGACCGAGGCGTGTGGTTCGGCGGGGACGCCACCCTGCTGGTCGAGGGACGAGCGCAGCAGCAGAGCGGCTGGACCGATTTCGAGTTCCGGGATACGGCCGTCTTCCGCGGTGATGTCCACCTCTTTAGCGGGGACAATAGCCTGTTGGCGCTGGGGGATCCTCCTAGCCACTATCGCCTTAGTGGGGGTGACCGTGCTGATTGTAAGCCACCGCGGCGAAATTGTAAGGAGTATGACCCTCCTCGAGACTTCGATCGCCTGCGTTTCTCGACGCTCTCGTTCGGCGGCGACGTCTACTTCGGCTACGATAACGCCCCGGAGCTGCCGCTCGTCCATGATACCGGGCGCGCAGGGAGTATGGATTCTGGTATCTCGTTCGACGGCGATGTGTTCACCAGAGACGAGGACGGCTGGGTCAGCTATGCGGACGATGACATCGACTATGTGCGTGGGCGACCCGAGATAACCGGCGATGTAAGCTGCACGGACGAGGAGCTTCCCTTGAGCTGTGATCCGGCGTTCGCGGTGGGTGATGTGGATGGTACAGTCCGGAGTTGGTCGTACCGCGATTGACTTCCTCCTCGCCCTCAAGGATGAGGATTCCGGTGCTCACGCAGCCGGTCTCTCGTTTCCGAGAGGAATTCGGGCGTCCGTCCAGCGGTGCTTGTCCCACC
>NZ_JAJNRD010000064.1:0-3932 GCF_022228055.1 Halorhodospira sp. 9621 | reverse complement strand
CAGTTTTTTCCCGCTTTCCTTCGGCACGGTCTCGCCGCCCGTCACGCTTCCGGCGATGACCCCACTGCAAAGTCCTGCGCCCGGACGGAGCGCTCCCGCGCAAAGGCCTCGCGGATGGTCTCCATGGGCTGCGGCGGGCAGATCCCGTACCCCTGAACGATATCGCACCCGGCGCTGCGCGCCATGGCCAGGGTGGCGCGATCCTCCACGCCCTCGGCGACCACCTCCATACCCAATCGACGCCCCAGGCCGGCCACCGACTCCACAATCCGGCCGTCGGACGAGGGCCCGGCCAGTTCCTGGATCAGGGCACGGTCAATCTTGAGGCTGGTCGCCGGCAGACGGCGCAGGTAGCCCAGCGACGTCTGCCCGGCGCCGAAGTCGTCGATGGCCACCCCCATCCCCCAGTCCCGCAGCCGCCCGAGCACCCGGCGGGCCTGCTCCGGGTCGGCGAGCACCGCCGACTCGGTGACCTCCACCTCCAGCTGCTCCGGCGAGGTGCCGGTCTCCGCGAGGGCCCGCGCCAGATCGCCGATCAGTCCGTCGTCGTTGAGGTTGCGTGCGGAGAGGTTCAACGCCACGTGCCAGGGGCGACCGTCGCGCTGGAGCTCGGCCAGATCGCGCAGCGCGGCGGAGACCACCCAGGGCGTCAGCTCGTGGATCAGGTGGCTGCTCTCCAGCTGCGGGATGAAACGCACCGGGGTCAACAAGCCGTGCTCCGGATGCTGCCAGCGCAGCAGCGCCTCGGTACCCACCACCCTCTCCTGCTCCAGGTGCCATTTGGGCTGGTGGTAGAGGCAGAGCTCACCGTGGGAGACCGCACGCCGGAAGCCGCTGAGCAGCACCAGGTTCTCGCGGCTGGTCTGATCACTGCCGGCATCGTAAACGCGCTCGCGCTCGCCCCGCCGGCTGGCCAGATCGGCGGCGATGGTCGCGCGCTGGATCAGCTCCTCGGCGCTGGCGCCGTGCTCCGGATGGTCGGCCCGCCCGAAGGTCAGGTTCACGTAGAGCGGCACCCCATCGGCGACCAGGGGCTCCATAGAGTGCGCGCGGATGCGCGCGCGGACATCATCCAGCCGCTCCCCGTCGACGACCACCGCGAACCGCTCCCCGTGGAGGTGGTAGACCCCGGCATCGCCCTGGCACGAGGCCTGGAGCCGCTGCACCACGCCACCGATCAGCCGCACGCCCACCTCCGGGCCGAAGGTGTTCACCAGCTCGGTGTAGTTGTCGAAGATGGCCACCAGCACCGAGAGGCGCCGCGGGGCGTGTCCGGACACCGGCGGCTCCAGCGTCCGCTCCAGCGCCTGGCGTAGCGGCTGCTGGCTCGGCGCCCCGCTGACCGGGTCCTCGCCGAGCAGGCGGGCCACCGCCTGACCGAGCATGCCCACCACGCCGCCGACAAACAGGAAGAACACCGCCCGGTAGGCCCAGTTGTAGAACGCCTGCATCTCGCCGGTGGCGGTGTCGATGGGCATCCCCGGCCCCAGGGCGAGCCCGCCGGCCAGCCCGGCCACCACGCCGCCCCCGGGACCGAAGAGCGCAGCGGCCAGCAGGATCGGGACATACATGATGTGCGAGAAGGCGTACCGGATGCCGCCGGTCTGCCAGACCAGGAACGTGGTCGCGGCGATGAGGGTGACGATCCCCGCCACAGCCAGCCAGCGGCGCAGGCCAGTGGGGTGTTGCCAGCGCGTCAGCGCAAGCGCCAGCCAGCGGTCGATCCGTACCATGGGCGGCCCTTTCCGTAGCCTTCCTGGACGCCGCGAGCCGACCGACCCACGACCGGTTCAGCATAGACCACTGCGCACCCCGGCGGATAGCCACCCGGCGGCCCTTCCCGCGACGGTTTGACACGCTCCAACACGGTATTGGACGCTTACCACGCTTCACACCGCCGGTTCCCACGTTTACTATAGGTTTACCTGCAGTCTCGTGCCCGCCTCCCCCACGGGCGCTATGCAGTAACCGACCGGCCGTACGCGGCCGAACCAAAGCAGGAGAGTAGCCCGATGGAGGAAAGCATGGAGCGATCCAGCCACTCCCGCACGGTCAGCCTCGTCGACCTGGCCAAGCAGTACGTCCACCGCCTGAGCAGTGAGCCCCGTCGCCGCCGTCAGCGTGAAGAAGGCTTCACGTTGATTGAGCTGGTTATCGTGTTGGCAGTGCTCGGTGTTCTCGCGGCAATCGCGATACCGCAATTTACCGGCGTGCAGGATCGCGCTGCTCTTTCTAGCTATGGAAGCGCCATAGCCAGTGCCATGTCCGACGCCAGCACCCAAGTTAATTTACGCGGCAACGTTGATTGGGACACCGGTGAGCTTTCTGGCTGTAACCCCAGTACCCTTGGAAATCCAGGGGCACTAGATGACGGGGACGATGAGACTTTTGATCCCAACAGTTGGCACACCGGCGACGGCGACCTTCTAGAATCTGACATCAATCTACCCGACGTCGAGGGTGCAGACTGGTCTGGCAGTGATGACGACTCCGTTGCACGCGTAACCATTCCTGCGGGCGCAACCGGAGCTGATGACGACTCGGTAACCTGCTATCTCAATGCTCCCTGATTCGATCGCAGCGAGGTAGCTTCTTTAGGGCCATCGTAAGTCGATGGCCCTTTTTTTAACCAAAACTCCTATGATATTCGGAGCATTGGCCTGCCTTTTCGATCAAGCCGACATTCTCGAAATAGTTACCATACCTGCCTAGCCTTCTGTGTCGTCTCCAGCACCTGTTGCCTTGCGTACTAAATTAAAATATCACCAACCCTCAACAAGCTTGCGGGCTCTTACTGCTGATTTCTTCTTCTTAGCTCTCGAAGATGCCCACTATACCCGTCTTTATATTACCGGCACCCTCCCCTGCTAATTATTAACCGCAAAACCCCCGCTACTTCAAGCATCCGTAGAACTGAGCTACTACGCCTTCTTAGCCAGTGGTGATGCTCTTGGCCCTGTTCCTTCTTCTGCGCTCAGGAACGCTGCCTAAGCTCGCTAAACGCTTCCTGCTGATCGGCTATCCCCTTTACGGCCTCATCGCCTTTGCATCGGCCACACGGAACATTGGCGACTGGTACAGGGTCGTTGGTTCTTGGATTCAGGAACGCCTCATTGAAGGCCGCACCATCTCTCTCCCGTGGAGTGATGAGGTCTACACTTGTACTTCTATTTCTTCATTCGAGTTTATGGATGGCCTCCTAGAAGAGTCCATTGAGCTTATTGCGGCCACCCTTCTTCTTGTTGCTGTGCTTTACTGCTTTCAGGAGTATCGTAAGCCTTTCGTGTCTTGACTTCAAACCCTTCCTCTGACGATCTCAAGACCGCCACACTGGATCATTGATATTATCGCCCCTCTTCCTCTCTCTACGATAATATAATTATTCCGCTCTCCACACTCCCTCGGTTTTCGTTCCTAACAATATTTGCCGCTTACCGTGCGTGCCGAATCATTAATATAAAATTTCCTCTTGCACTCCTTCCGAATTATATTCTTAAGAATATTATCCGCATCATTGATTCCGCTTCCGGGATTGACGAATTTCCTGAAAAAGTTACCATATAGATTCCGAAACGCAAAATAGGAACGGCAAAAACATTCCTATAAATGTTCGGAACGCCGATAACGAAGGAGGAAACAATGAAAGAAACCATTGTTACACAGATGTATCTCTACGAAAAAATATACGAGATGGTGGAGGCCGGACTTCTTTACGAGCACATCCTTGTAGACATCATAAATTCTTGCTTGGAAGAAGGCATAGACGTTTCTGTCTTTACTTTGGATGAACTACTCAGTAGAGCCTTTAGAGAGTTTGATTCTTATCAGATGCCTTCTTCTCTAGAGTTCTCGGTGAATTCAACGAGATCTCTAACTAGATAGCGTATTGTGTTACTCGAATATTTGTAGCAAGGTGTACCCGTCCGGTTGAC
>NZ_JAJNRD010000063.1:0-4038 GCF_022228055.1 Halorhodospira sp. 9621 | reverse complement strand
GTTCTCCGGACCTCAGAGGAACTCCGCAAAGACCGCCTGAAGCGCCCGCAGGTCGTCCAGGTGATGCTGGAGGTCGGTCAGCGCGTCAAGGCGCCGGCGGATGATCTCGGCTTGCACCACGGCGGAGCCTCCGTTTCAGGGCGGCGCGCTGGACGCGCAGATACGGCTCAAGGTCCCAGTATTCGCGGGCGATGCGCGAGGAATAGGTCCCGCGCTGGAAGTCGGGCCGCGCGTAGATTAGGCAGTTGTGGCGGACGGCCTCGAACTGCAGGGCCGGATCGGCACGTTCCAGGAGGACCAGGTCTATGCGCTCAAGGCCGGCCCGGGGCAGCTCCGTCAGCAGGTCCAGGCGTTGTGCCTCGAGGCGCTTCGGCGGCCCGGCGAGGCCCAGGTCGACGTCACTGTCTGCCCGAGCGTGCCCCGTCGCGTGGGACCCGAATAGGAAGGCGGCCTGCACGTCCGGGAAGGCTGCCAGGACGGGCTGGACGGCCTGCTGGATGGCCTCGGTGCGATCTTGCGTCATGACGTCATGTTAACGCGCAGTGCGCATGGCTGCCTGTCCGCCGGGCTTAGTGTGGTATCCGGTGGACGTGCAGGCCGGGGACTTTCTCGAAGTCGCCATCCCCCGTGACGAACGCGCCCCTCGGGTCCACCGTAAGCAGGCAAGCTGCCTGGATCGCATCGGGTGTGCGCAGCCTGTATTGGGCGCGCAGCTCCGTAGCCCTGTCCAGCACGGCGGTGTCCAGCGCTATCACCGAGAGCCCCGGGTCGTCGAGGAAGCCATCCAGTCGCTCCAATGCCTGCGTGTCGGATTCTCGCAGCGGGCGCACCCGGCACTCCAGCCGGCTCAAGGCTGAGGCCATCAGCACCGGCGGTTCGTCAGAGCCGCGTTCCAGTCCCCCAAGCACCTGCCGGGTGGCGTCCCGGGTCTGCCTGTCTCCCTCCAGCAGATAGATGATGGCGCTGGCGTCCAGAAAAACACGCATTAATCGCGCCAGCCTTCGCGCTCTGATTGCAGCTCACGGTCCAGCTCCGCACGGTTGCGCGCTGCGCCGTATGCCTCGTCATCCCCTAGCAGGCGATCCCATAGCCTTTGCCGGGCCTGGGTACCCTCCGACAAGCGCTGGTAAGACTCCTCGCTCAGGATCACGTAGCGGGGCCGGTTGCGCTGGATGACGTGCACCGGCCCGTTCTTCAATGCCTGATCCACCGCGCTGATGCCACGGCGCTTGATCTCTTGTGCGGAAATGACGTTCTCCATCAGTACGACCTCGGGTACTTGATTTAGTATCCATTTTAGCACCGAAATCGAGCAGGGAGGCTCTGGATCTTAGCTCCCGGGGTCGCGGACGGCCCGGGTTACGCCCAACCCCGCTCTTTTGTGATCGCAATCAGGCTGTCCGTCACCTGTGCCAGCACCGGCACGTACGCGTGCCCTCGCTGAAGGGCATCGGCAAGGACCGCCGGGTCCTCGATGTACTCATGCACCATCTGGTTGCGCAGTTTGCGGACAGCGAACCAGTCGTCGCTGGAAGGAATCCAGCCGAACCGTTCGGCACGATCCAAGTTATCGAGGGCAGGACCTACGCGCTCGCCGAGCGCGCGCAGCAGCGCCGGGATCAGCTTGTCACCAAGTGTGTCCTGGAGCCGGCCGAAGCGCGCCACAAAGGCGTCAACCCGCTCAGCCTCTTGCGGGTGATCCTCCAAGGCGCGCGCTCGCTCCGTCGTGAACGGTGCCTCGAACAGCCGCTGATCGGTTGCGAGCAGGTGCCTGCGCTCGCGTTCAGCGATCCGGGTCAGAAACTGAAGGCGCGCCTCTTCTGCCTGCTCGTGGTTCAAAGCTCGACTCCTTGCTCCTCAGCAATCCGGTGGATGGCGCTCACCTCAAGGTTCGGGGCCTTCAGGATGACATCCACCGATCGGCCTTCCAGCGCGCGGCTGATCTGTGCTTCAAGCCGGGCCGCTAGCCAGGTCGCATCGTCGACCGGCTCGGGGAGGGTAACGAGCAGATCGACGTCGCCGCCCCGCGCGTCATCGAAAACCCGCGATCCGAAGAGGTGCACGCGTGCTGTGCCGCCGGTCATTTGCTCGACAGCACGATGAATGGCCATGATTTGCTCTTGGGTTAGTCGCATTCCCCAGGCCTCAGAGGGGCTCCGCAAAGACCGTCTGCAACTGCATGGCGCCATGTTAACGCGCAGTGCGCATGGCTGCCTGTCCGTCGGGTTAGTGCGGTATCCGGTGGACGTGCAGGCCGGGGCCTCGCTGGCGGAGATCTTCGGTGGCGAGTTCTAGGCTGTCGGGGGCCTCGTTGGTTATCATAGCGTATAACCTGGAAGGCGACCGTCGGAAGCGTTGGCGCCCACTCAAGCACGCTTGAGCCGGCCCTCGCGCGCGCGCCTTAGCGCAGACCCTCCAGCATCTGCGTCTGCATCAGCTCGCCCAGCCGGCCGAGGCGCTCCACCGGGATCCCCTCGAGCTGGACGTCCAGGTCCTGAAGGACCTGGATCAGCTGGCTGTCGAGGCTGTTCTGGAGCACCAGGGCCATTCCCTGATCGCCCATGTGCAGCTGCACGCCGTCGGTGGTCGTGAACCGGAAGGCCTCCGCCATCTCCTGGGCGGCGCGGCGGGCGCCGGCGCGGTCGCCGAGGCGCAGGGTGATCGGGTCCAGTCCGATGCTACCGCGGGTCTCACCGTTGACCGCCACGGCTTGCTCGAAGCCGAAGCGCACCAGGACGCCGTCGCTGTTGGTCCAGCCGCCGCGCCACTGCTCCAACTCGGCCGAGGTGACCCGCGCCAGGCCCTCCCACGGGTCGTGGGGCGGTTCGCCGGCCGTAACGGGGCTGATCAGGGCGAGGCCCAGCGCCAGGCCCAGGGCCCAGCCGGTGCGGTGAACGAGGCGTGCGGCCATGACCATCACCACGCTCCTGGGCGGCGTAGGTTGCCGGTGAAGTCGCTCAGCCCCTGGTGCTCGCGGGCGTGCTCGAAGGGCAGGCGGGTCTGTACAGCCCAGGCGCGGTCCGGGTTGAAACTCAACTGGGCGAGGTCGTGGCGGTCGCGGATGATCAGCAGCGGGCCGCGGCGCAGCTGCTCGAAGGTCTGGGCGCTGTAGGTGCGCAGGCCCATGGCCGGGTCGCCGACCAGCACTTGGCCGTCGCGGATGCCCTTGATCACCACGAAGTGCAGGTAGCCGCCGGTGTCGATGAGCACGATGCAGGGGATGCGTAGCTCGGCCACCTGCGCCAGGGTGAGGTTGAAGCCGTCGGCGCGGTAGCCGAGCTCGGCCAGGTAGCGCTGCATGTCGAGCATCGAGAAGCCCTCGGTGCGCACCAGATCCTGATCCGCCGCCGCGAACATGCCGGCGAAGACCTCGGGCTCGTCCTTTGCATGGTCGTAGTGGTAGCTGAGCAGGGTGGCCACCGCCGCCGAGCCGCAGCTGTAGTCCAGGGCCTGGCGGACCACGCCGCGGAAGCGCACCGACTGCAGGCTCTCCACCTGGACGTGGTGGCCGCCGCCGAGCTGCTGGATCGGCAGCCCCGCCGCGTGGGCCGGGGCCGGCGCGGCCAGGGCCAGGCAGGCCAGGGCGCCGAGGGTGGCCAGTGCCGTGGCGCGGCGGCTCATGGGGTGACCGTCACGTTGATGTTGGTGGCTTCCTGGATGATCACGTGGTGACCGGAGTTCTGGATGATCGTGGTCAGCCCGTGATTGTCGCGCAGGGCGCCGTCCTGAATGATGTTCATGCCGCTTGGGCTTGATTCCACGACGTTGCCGAGGACCGTGCCCTGTTCCGAGATGGTGCTGGTCTGGTAACGGAAGGTGTCCGCCATGCCGCGGTGCTCGTCCAGTGCCGCGGCGGCCACCGGCGTGCCGAGCAGTTGTTCGAAGGCGAGGGCGTCGGCCGCCGCGAGCCCAGGCAGGGCCGCCAGCGCTGCGCCGAGGGTGAGCGCCGGTGCCCAGACTTTGGTCCGCCCGCTACGCCGTTGCTTGATCTCGTTCATGAAGGATGCTCCCGATGCGGTGCGCCCCCGGGGGGCGGGG
>NZ_JAJNRD010000062.1:0-4345 GCF_022228055.1 Halorhodospira sp. 9621 | reverse complement strand
TTGGCCGTCCCGCGCTGTCAGCAAGTCAGTGAGCGCCCGGAGCCCCTCTACGGCGCCGTCCGTTTGGGCCATGATCATCGTAGGTCAGACTCCCTGTCAGCGCCTCGATATGGCCGAGGGTAGATGATCCGGTCCCTTGATCGCCAGCGCCGTGGTCAGGGGGGGGCCCTCAGCGGCCATCTCGACTCGGCGGATGGTCGATCAGCGCCTCGAGCGGGCCTGGGGGCGCGAACGAAGCAGAAATCCTGCCCTGCCGACAGCCCTCGGTGATCAGCTCCGCGCGCTCGCCCTCGGTTTGGGTGCCCTCGGCGATGATCCGGTGGGTGACCTCGCTCGCCTCGGCCATCACTGCCACATGCGCCGAGAACCGGATCGCGGCGCAGGGTGTCGGATCGCGCTGGTCGTCCCAGCCTTGGCCGATTAGCACCAGGCTGTTGGGTAGCAGCTAACTGCTCGTATGTCGGGGCCGGCGAAGATCATGCCGCACGGTGGGCATTCAATCAGTCCGCGAGTCCGGTGTGCTCAAGGGTCACGCGCTGGAGGTGGTCCCGGCAAAGAGCTCAGCCATACCGGCCGTGTCTCGGATGCGGATCGTGTCGTTGAACGTTGCCTCGGACAGCGGTAGCGTTAGCTATGGGGTGTGTAGGCATTGGTTCATTTTGTCCCAACGTTATGAGTAACTGGACCTTTCGGCGCTACGCCAATCGATCTGCCTGCCTGCGCTGAATGTCCGGGGTGAACAGGTTGGGGATCGTCGCGACAGGGGGGAGGGGGTATGCCGAAGCGAGGGCCAGCGGAGCTACATGCGGCATGCGAGCACTACCTCACGACCTTTTTTCACGATAGAGATTCCGAGTCATCCAAGGCCCTCGCGGCGCCCGAGATCTCGGGGTTTGGCACCGGCATTGACGAGAAGGTCTACGAAATCGAGGACGCTGCCGCGCTCTATGCGCGGGATGTGGAGCAAGTTCCCTCACCAGTACATTACACCCTCCGACGCAGCAAGGCGTTTCTGTTGTCGAAGGATATGGGACTGGTCATGGGCGAGATGGACTGGCACCTTCATCTGGCCGCTCAGAACGTCATCATGCGCGAGGTCCGGTTCTCACTGGTGTTTCGGAAAGAGGGGAATCAGTGGCAGCTCTGCCATAAGCACCTATCACAACCGAGTACGGTCCACGGCTACGGCGAGGCATACCCGCTGAAGGAGCTTGAAGACAGGGCGGCCGTGCTTGAGCGCATGGTTGCTCAACGCACGGAGGAACTTGAAGCCGCGCACGAGAAGCTGCATCGACTGGCCACGACCGACCTCGTCACTGGGCTGCATAATCGGTATCACGCAGACGAAGTCCTGCGCAACGAGCTTGCTCGCCGCGCTCGCGCCGATTCCGACCTGGCCATCATCCTGCTCGATGTGGACCACTTCAAACCGATCAACGATTTTTGGGGACACCATACCGGTGACGAGGTGCTGCGGGCCTTGGCGGCGGTTCTTCGGGAACGCGTGCGCGAGACTGACACGCTCGGACGCTGGGGTGGTGAGGAGTTCATCCTCATCTGTCCGGCCACGAACCTTTCCCAGGCTATTAGCCTTGCCGAAGACCTCTGCCAGCGCGTGGCCGCTGAGAGATTCCCTGTGGATCGCGATGTGACCGTGAGCCTGGGCGTGACGGCGCACTATGCCGGCGAGCCCGGTCATATTCTATTGGAGCGCGCCGATCGGGCGCTCTACCAGGCAAAGGCCGCTGGCCGTAACCGCGCTGTTGCACTGATGCGATGATGAAGTCCAAACCGCCGGTCCGAGCCTCAGTCTTCATGCAGGTTACCGCTGCCTTGAGGCCCTCGAAAGTAGCGAATCCCCATGCAAAGTGATTCTCGAGGGGGAAGTGTCTGTGTAGTTGACCTGAACTCCGCTGATTTTGGGATGCTCCCTCGGCACCGGTGACCGTTGGCAACGGTATGCTCAGGGCGGCGATCAGGGCTGGAGTTCGCCAATGATCTTCCGAGTGATCCTGGACACCTCCGCTGACACTCTACCTAGCTGGTAATCCGCATCATGCTCGATCAGTAAAATCCGGACACCTTCAACTGCTACTTCTAAGCGCTGATGGATCTGCAGGGCCTCGGCGAGAACGCCAAGCGCCTCATCCCGGACCGCTGGGTCCACGCCTTCGCTAGCGAGAAACGAGTCGGCCACCGCGCGGAACACCGCACACTGACCCTCAAGTAGCAGCTGAGCCTCCACCAACCGGGCTTCACTGCCACCATCGGGGTCGAGCGCCTTGTCTCTGCTCGCGCCGCTGATCCACCGCTGAAGCCGATACGCGACGCGGGTGCAGCCCTCCAGCTCTGCGCAGGCTTCTCGAAAGGTCGGGCAGGAATGCGATTGTGAGATGACAAACGTGCTCAGCCTATCGATATCTCGGGCCAACTGGGAGCACCAACTGCGGAGAGTGGCGGCATCATCGTTGTTGGACATGTCGTTGGGCCCTCGTTCCATGGTGGTGCGCCGGAAAGCAGACCACCCAGCCAGTGGCTGCAGCATCGCGGCAGTCTTCGACCCTGTTAGAAGCCTGAGCATATATACAGCAACAGTGCTCATCGTTCAACTCACGCCCTTGGCCGCTCGGCCTGGCCGGCACGACCACGGGGCTGCGCCCCCGCTCTGCAGTGGCAGTTTTTCGACCACCACGCATGGAAATTTCCGTGCGGATCACAGGCTATCCAGTTCGTAACCGAGGCGCTCTTTTTTTTCGATGATCCGGATCTGTTCATCCTCTGCCGCCCGCATGGATGGAAAAGGTTTTGATGGGCCCTGGCGCCCAAAAGAGCCAACCTTTCCCCAGCGGCAAACAAGCACAGCGGCATCAAAGAGGTCCTCGCGCACCTCCACGTTGTACCAAAGCTCTCCCTTTTCAGTCTTTTTGTTCATGTGCATGATATTCTCCCTGTAAGTCGAATGATGTTTTTGGTTCGGTTTATTTGATACAGGTATCACCGCAGGCCAGAAGCGAACGGCGCTCTGTGCTACGTTCTTTCAAAGCAGGTGGTTCTGCAGCTTCAATTTACTGGGCCTCGCATTGTTGGCCTCACTGGTGAGCCTGTGGATGTTGGACTTTCAAGTAGAAGTAGAGAGACCTGTGCAGGCCCGGCAGTCACGGCAAAACATGCTGGATCAGAGGCTCCGAACGGTAGGATCGATGCTGATTGATCACGGTCACCGCCCCGCCAGGAGAGAAAGCTGGCGGGCCGAGCTGAATGTGGCGAATCGGGTACAGCCGGTGAAACTCGATGAGCGGGGTTGCAATCGAGGAGGAAGGGCAGGCCGCCCTTTCCTCCTGGCGGGGCGGTTCTTGGCGACCTAGGATCGGCTGCGTCTAAGCGGGCTTGTTTCCCAGGGTGTAAGCGCCGGTGGAGTACGAGATCAGATACGGGTCCGGCTGCCGGGCCTTTCCGCTGACTGCGCTGGTTGTCTTGGCGTTTTGGATGTCATCGTTCCCCCCGCCAGGAGAAAGGGGCCGCGAATCCTCCTGGATTTCAATCAAGTTCATCGGCGTTCTGCGATACTGCTAGGGCTAATACTCTGATCTCGCTGGCAAGCGCGGTTCCATAACTGACTGTACCTCGCGCTCTGCGGGTTAGTTTCAGTTATGCTGCCGGTCCCCGCGGCTGAAATCAGAAGATAAACGATCCGCTCTGGATCAGGGTTGCTTAGCGGGGTTTGCCTAGGGCACACAGGTGGCGACCCCTGCTTCCCTGGCGGGGTGGTCTTGGGTCCTTAGTCAGTGTTGGTCATGCCCATAGACATAGGCCTTTCCGTATCAAGCGGGCCGAGCACAAGATACCACTACACTGACCACAGGTTTTGTCCCTGCCGGCCACAGGAGTTGCCGCCCCTCTTTTACGCTACCTTTGCCCCGACCAAGGTCGGTTCATCTTGGCGGGGGCATGCCTACCCGGAACCAACCATGGATCATCGCGTACCTTTTCCATGCGGTATGTAATCCTTGTAATTCGCCTTGTACCCCCTTCAGGCTGTTCGTAAGTACCTGTTCCTACGATTGTTGTTGTTTTTGTAATCCTGTAATCTCGTAATCTATAAAATTGAGACAAGCGAACCAGATTCCATCTAACGGGTGCACTGAAGTGGCGAGATGTCATAGACAAGGTATCTGTATCACAGATGGCGAAGAAAGAGGCGATTACAAGATTACAAGATTACAGTTCGCCTACGACATGTTGTTCTTGGTTATGTGCGTAGCTCAGCGTGCGCCTGATGCTAGGCTTGGCCTGCAGAAGCGGTACGGCGAGTCAGGGGGCAAGCACGGGCAGAGCTCCGGTGGAG
>NZ_JAJNRD010000061.1:0-4950 GCF_022228055.1 Halorhodospira sp. 9621 | reverse complement strand
GGGGGCGAGGGTCAGCCCGCCAAGAAGCCGGGGCAGACGTGCATAGTAGGCCCGGTAGCCGTCGCGGCAGGCCTTCTGCGCCAGGGCGCAGGCGAGATAGGACTTGCCGACGCCGGTTGGACCGGTGATCAGCACATTGCGCTGATCCGTGACCCATCGGCTGGTGAAAAGCGGCTCAAGCACAGCACCTGAGAGCTTGCGGCGGGCGTGGCGGTCGATCCCCTCGACGCAGGCCTCGGGATAACGCAGCTTGGCGGCACGCAGCCGGGCGGTGAGCTGGCGATCGGCACGGGCGGCGGCCTCACGCTCGACAAGCAGGGCGAGGCGATCGAGAAAGGGCATCGCCTCCAGGTCCGTGCGGCCCAATTGCTCCTCGACGGCAGCGCGCATGCCATTGAGTTTTAGCGCCGAGAGCTTCTCCAGGGTCGGATGCGGTAACATGATCAGGATCTCTCCGTGGTGGGGGCGATCAGTGGTAGTAGCCGGGGCCGCGCACATTGGTGTGCTCGATGGGCGTGGCCTCGGTTCGCCGCTCCCCATCCAGCGGCTGACGGTCCAGACCGCGACGCAGGATCGACTCCAGGTTCGTGTAGCTGCCCACCCCCAGGCTCAGTGCCCGCTCCGAGGCTGCTTCCAGGCGCTGTGGGCTGTAATGGCGGGCCAGGCGCTGGAGTCCTTCGGCCAGACGCCGTGCGCGGCGTAGCGGGCCGTTTTCGAGCTCCTGGCGCACCAGTCTCCCCGTGGCCACGCCGATGCCTTCCGCCCAGCGCAGGATCTGCGCCCCATCGAGGGCGGCATACGCCCGGTGGTGGGGCGGCATGTGCTCGGGCAGCGTGGTCCGCCCCGGCCCGTCGTGGCGCGGATGGGCGGCGACGCGCAGGCTGGCGTGGAAGACCTCAAGGGTTGCCGTGGTGATGCGCAGCTCAATCTCCTCGCCGATGAGCCCGTGCGGGACGCTGTAGCTGTGCCCGGCATGCTCGACGTGGTACGTGGCATCCACACGCAGGCGTCGCCATTCGGCCGGCTCGAAGGGCTGCTGCGGTAGCGGCTTGAGCGCCTTGCGCTCAAGCTCCTCGAAGCGCTGCCGCCGACTTCCGGCCCGGCGCGTGAAGGCACGCTCATTGAGCGCATCGAGTCGTTCGCGAATCGCCGCGTTAGCCTCCGCCAGGCTGAAGAAGCGCCGTTCGCGCATGGGTGCGAGGATCTCGCGCTCGACGATCAGTACCGCATTCTCAGCCAGCGCCTTATCCTTCGGGGCGCGCACTCGCGCCGGGACCACGGCGAAGCCATAGGCCGCGGCCAACTCCGCATAGGCGCGGTTGAGCTGCGGATCGTAGCGGTGGGGTCGCTGCACGGCGCTTTTGAGGTTGTCGGGGACGATGCACTCCGGGACACCGCCGATGTAGGTCAGCGCACGGACGTGGGCGTGAAGCCAATCCGCGCTGCGCTGCGTGGCGCCAGCTTCGGCGTAGATCAGCTGCGAGCAGCCGAGCACGGCGACGAAGACCTGCGCCATTGCCTGCCTGCCGGTCTCGGCGTCCTCGATCGGCACCGTCATCCCGGCGTAGTCGACATAGAGCGCCTCGCCGGCGGTATGGACCTGCGCCATGCTCGGCTGCTCTCGGCCCAGATGGCGGCGTAGCCGATTGCAGAACGCCGAGTAGCCGTAGCCTTTCGGCTCGCGCTCGCGGTATTCGAGCCACAGTTGCTGCCGGGTCACACCCTTGCGGGTGAGTTCGCAGGCCACGTACTCCCAATCCGGCTCGGCCGGGATATCCGTACGGGAGCCCCTGGGAGACGGATAGAGCAGCCGCTCCAGGGCGCAGTCGTCGAGTTCCTCGGGCAGTGGCCAGTGCAACTCCGCCGCCTTAGCTCGGCGAAGGATTCGCTGCACCGTGGTCGAGCCGATCTTGCAGGCGGCGGCGATGTGCACCCGGCTCAGGCCGAGTTCGTAGCGAAGGCGGAGCACCTCTCGGATCTTGCGCATGGATGGCCTCGGGGTGGGCATGGACTCGCTCTCCGGAGCAGATGGTGGGGACGAGTCCGAGTATCCCCGAGCTGCTCCGTTTCCGTGGAACAGCTGAACCGCATGACGTGGAACGGCTGATCCCCATGGCGTGGAACAGGGTGTCCGCATGCCGTGGAATCACCCGACCGCTTCGCGTGGAACACCCCGTCCGCATCCGCAGCATTCCATATCCAAGGCGTCGAGCTCTTCGATATTGCGCCGGCGAGCGGCATTCTGTTCGGCCGCCCGCTGCGCGTTGTGGGCGATCACCAGACGACGGCCCTGCCACTGCGTCTCGACCACTGACTCCGCCCCGGTTCGTTGTGCCTGCTCGGCCAGTTCCGGGTGCAGCCGTTCGATCACGTGTGTGAACTCGCTGTAGCGTCGCCCGGGCACCGCCAGGATGTAGTCGACCGCCAGACCCTGCTCGGCGCCGAGCGCCTCCAGGGTCTCCACGTTGTCGAGACTCAGCAGGCCCCGGTCGGCGACGACCACCATGCGCTTGAGCGCAAAGCGTTTGAGCAGCCGCTCAACGATCGGCCCGAGCGTCGTCGTCTCCGCCACATTGCCTTCGAAGACCTCGTGGGCGATGGGGAGGCCCTCGGCGGTTTGCACCACCCCGAGGGCGAATTGCCGGGCGATGCCATCGACGTCCTTGCTCATCCCGTAGCGGCGCACGTCCTCGTCGAGTTCCTTGCCGCCGTGGATGCGCACGGTCGTCAAATCCCAGAACACCACGGAGAGTTCCTGGTCGAGCAGCGGTCTGAGTTGCTTCGCTACAGCCGCCTCGACCCTCTCGTGGCGATCCATCAATGCGTCCATGGCACGCAGCAGCTGCGAATGACAGACGGCATCGCCATCCAGGCCGGGGACACTGGCCTCGTCGCGCAGCCAGTCGAGCATGCTCAGTTTGCTCGACGGCGCGCTGAGCCGATTGAACACCATCGCCCGCACCAGCGCCTCGGCATCAAAGCTGCGCCGCGATGAGCGAAGGGCCTTTCGAATCGCGTCATCGAGTCCGAGTTCGTGCCAAAGCTGGTGCAACGCCCAAAGATCGCCGAAGGCCCGAGCGGTTTCGAACTCTGGCTCGTCCGGGACGGACTCCGGGCGGCCGATGGCGCGCTGCAGCCCGCGGATCAGAGGATCGAGACTCTTCTCCGAGAGTTGGTCGAGGCGGCCAAGATTGGCGACGACCCGTTGCTTAACCTTGCCCTGCTCGTCGCGGTATCCCTCGACGAGCTGCAGGTACTGCCGGCCACCGGATCGGCTGATGCGCGTGTACATGACACGACTATAGGGCGGTTCCAGTCATTCCGCAATTAATTCCGAGCTATCAGGCGTGACACAACAGCCTCTCGGGCCTGACGGCGTGCTGATCGTTGGGAAATCAATGGGCTGTTGTCAGAAATCGCCCAGATTCACCGAATGAACTGATGAACTTGGGCGTGCTGCTGCGTCTGTCAATCGTCTTTGGGCCCCATCACAGCCGTGCAAGTTTGCAAGGTTTCGAATCGCAGAATACCAACTAAACCCGGTGATTCCAGCCGCCCTCACGGGCTTGTAAGCCGCGTTCGATCAGTGCGCTGCGAGTTTTCAGGGCCGACTGTGTAGAAAACAGGCCGCCAACAGGGCTTCGATTAACCACTACTCTCATCTGGCACATCATACCCTTTTTCCCACCCCTCTTGCTCGCTCCAAGAGGTTATGAAGTCCTCCACAAATACCCTGTAATGCGAGGCACGCTCTTCCGCATCAGCAGCGCATGCTTCGTAAATTGGATCGATTTTGGGGGGTCTTTCAAAAAAAATACCATCGGACAAGTCACTACAGTCTTCTAACGGATTATCCGCGGGACGCGACGCCTCCTCTTCTTGTCTTATGATGTCAATCGCCCAATAGTAAACATTTGTTGCTTGTGCCATTTCCCGTCCTATGCTTTCGTCCAGGTTTAATACATGCCGCCCCTCTTCTAGAACATCATCGATCTCCGGGCACTCCATGCCATGGTCATCGCTCTCCTTTTTACAAGGCAAGTCTCCGTTGAATGACAAATAAGTGCGGACTATTGCCGGCCACAAAAAATAATACCCAGAGCGGTAGTAATCGCATACTGAGTAATGGCCACGCTCACTGCTGATGTTCGCTAGCATCATCAATATGGGGGCTTCTGTGTAAGCGTTTTTCCGCAACAGGTATTTCCGGATTTGCCTGGGGAAGGCGGGCATTGACTTGTTCTGCACGAAAAAAATTGCCGAGCACGCCTCAAACGACATTTTGTGCCAAATGCGATCACGGAGAGCTTCTTTTGTCTCCATAGGGAACGCCTGTAGCAAATTATATAGCGCGCTATCATCTCCTTTCACGCAGCTGAGGGCAGAACGGGGGTTACCTGTTATAAGGAACCATTTCGCTGCCCAACTAGCACAAACCTCCCTGTCATTCTCAAAGGGATCTTTATGCCAACCTTCGCCTACGAAATATGCTAGATCGTTAGTGGCTTCTCGAACCGGTTCTTCTAAAGTCATCAGCTTTTCGAGCGCTGACCGATGATCCTCACTTAAGGCATCGAAACCTTTTAAGTCAGAAAGATTTAGGCTTGGGTCGCATAGCACCTTAAGAAGATCCTCAGGGGTAATCGAATCCGTTACATCTTTGTGCTCAAGCATACTTGAAACCGAAACTAAAACATCCGGGCTAGCTTGAATGCTTCCTTCGTAACAAGCAGGGATGTATCCTTTAGCAGCCAACAGATCTGTCACTTCTTGTGTTGTCCGTAAAAGCGCCGTGGCTATATACGACAAAGGAGCACCAAGAAGATAACTATACTCTATGGCTGCCTCCTCATTCATCGCATAAGGCAAGCTCGTCCTTACCCCGTCAGCATACTTAACGAGTGTTGAAAAAGGGATTTCCCACCGGTTTTTTTTTGTATGAACGATACT
>NZ_JAJNRD010000060.1:0-4958 GCF_022228055.1 Halorhodospira sp. 9621 | reverse complement strand
GGGGCCCCGGCCCCCCCCGGGGGGGCCGGGGGGGCCCCCCGGTACCCGCGCCCCTTACCATGACGCGACCCGGACGGGGCACGGTCCCGCCCGGGTCGTTCTTCCCCACGACAAGGATCCATCTCGTGGCGCAACCGCTTCTCGAGATCGAACAGCTGCGGGCTGGCTACGGCGAGCCGGTGGTCGGCCCGGTTTCTCTGCAGGTCCACCCCGGCGAGGTGATCGGCCTGGCCGGCCCCAACGGCTGCGGCAAGAGCACGGTGCTCAGTGTCCTCACCGGCCAGGCGCAGCGCTTCGGCGGCCAGGCCAAAACGGCTGCCGGCGCCGGCATCGCCTGCCAGTCCCAGGCCCCGTACCAGGGCGGCGAGCTGCCCCTGCGCGGCGACGAGCTCCTGACGCTGATGGGCGCCGACCCCGCCACCCTGCCCGAGCCGCTGCAGCCGCTACTGCGCCGGCGCATCGACCGCCTCAGCGGCGGGCAGCGCCAGAGCCTGCTGGTCTGGTCCGTCCTCGGCCACCCCGGGGCCCTGGTGCTCCTCGATGAACCCACCAACAACCTGGACGCCCGTGGCCGGCAGCTGCTCATCGAGGGACTGAATCGGCTGGACGCCGGGCGCGGGGCGCTGGTGATCAGCCACGACGCCGACTTCATCCGCCAGGTCTGCCACCGGGTGATCACCCTGGAGCCGGGCGGGCATCTGCAGCGAACGGAGACGGCCGCGTAATGGAACTGCTCTTCGACCCCCTGTTCCGTCTGCCGTTCTTCGCCGGGCTGACCGCCGCCGTGGCGGTGGCGGTGGTCGGGCTCTACCTGCGCCTGCGCGGCGAGTGGCTGGCCGCCCTGGGCTTCGCCCACCTGGCCGGCGCCGGCGGCGTGGCGGGCCTGCTGCTCGGCGCCCCGCCGCTGGCCGCGGCCCTGGCGGCGAGCGCCGTGGCGGTGGCGATCAAGGGCGCCCTGCACCGAACCGGCAACGACGTCTACGCCTGGCTGATCCTCTTCGGTTGGGCGGCGATGATGCTCGGCGCCTCGATGACCTACCACGCCAAGCTCCTCGGCGAGAACCTGATGGAGGGGCAGCTCTACTTCGTCGGTGCCGAGGAGTTGTGGGCGACGCTGATCGTCGCCGGTGCCGCCGCCGTGCTCCTGCCGATCATCTCGCGCCGGCTGCTGCGCCACGAGCTCTTCCCCGGCCACGACGCCGCCAACGGCAAGCCGCTGTGGCCGGTGACGCTCGGTTTCGATCTGATCGCCGCGGCGGTAGTGGCGATCACGGCGCTGGTGATGGGGGTGATGGCCGCCTTCGCCCTGGTCTTCATCCCGGCCTGGCTGGCCTTCGCCCTGGCGGGCGGATGGCGGCGCGCCGTGGCCTGGGCGGCGGGGCTGGCCGCTGCGATCTACACCGCGGCGTTCGTCACCGCCATGGCGCTGGATCTGCCCTTTGCCACGGTCCTGGTGGGCATCGCGGCGGCCGTGGCGCCGCTGCGCCTGCTTGCTGGGCGGCTGGGCGGGCGGCTTCAGGCGTAGTGGTCGATCAGCCCGCGGCCGCTACTGCCGGCTGCGGCGGCCTCCCCGGCATCCTCGCCTTCTGACTCGGCGGCCTGCAGGGACTCACCGCCGTCGGGATCGGTCTCGTCCTCACCGCCGTCGCCCTGGGAGATATTCACGTCCACCTCCCCCTGACCCTGGTCGGCCAGGAACTGCTTGAGCCGCTCCAGGTCCTGCTCCAGGGCCTCGCGGGTGGCCGCGTTGTGCGTGGTGATGTTCACCGTGGTGCGCTCGTCACCGACGTTGACCTGGATGTCCAGCGGGCCGAGGCCGGGCGGATTGAGCTGCAGCCGCGCCTGCTGGACATTCTCGTTGACCATCCACACCACCCGCTCGCCCACAGCGGGGGTGAAACCCTGTTGACCCACCGGCTGCTGCACGGTGAACTGCAGGCCGCCGCCGCGCTGACTGCCCTCCAGCCCCTGGGCGGCAGCCAGCAGTCCGCTGAACTCGCCACGAGCGGCGCCCTCGTCCCGACCGCGCTGGCCCGACTGCAATGCCTGCAGCAGCGCCTCGGCGGCGGCGCCCCGCTCACCGCTGCCGGTCTGCCCGCCCTGGCCACCGGGGCTCTGGCCGCCGGCGGGGTCCAGCCCGCCGGAGACGGCGTTAAGCAAACCGCCGGCGCGCAGCTCCCGGGCGATCTGGTCGCCGAGGGCGCCCTGGCGCGCGCCCTCGGCGTCATCGCTCCCCCCGACTCCGGAGAGCATCGCGGTGGTGGCGGCCGCAATGGCGGCCAGGCCACCCTCCCCGGCCTGCTCTTCGACCTGCTCTTCGGCGGGTTCCGCGGCCAGACCGGCACCGTCGAGATGGGCCAGGCGCTCCTGGAGCGCGGCCACCAGCTCCTTGCCCGAGAGCCCCTCGTCCTCCAGCTCGGCCAGCGCCTGCAGGACCTCGGCACGCTCGGCAGCCAGCTGACGCTGGCCCTCCAGCCACGCCTCAAGGCGCTCGAGCTTGTCCGTCTCGCCCTCCAGCAGCGCCTGGAGCTTGCTGGAACGCTCCTGCGGGTCGGCGTTGCCCAGCTCTTCGAGCAGCGCCGGGTCGAGCTCCGCCAAGGCCTGCTCGGCGTCCCCTTCGCCCATCCCCGCCAGGGCGTCCATGACGGCCTGCAGTTTCTCGGAGAGCTCATCCAGGTCCGGCGCCACCTCCTCCAGCTCGGCCGGCAGTGCCTCGCCGTCCAGCGGCAAGGCCTCGCCGTCAAGCTTGCCGCCGAGGGCATCGAGCAGCCCCTTGAGGTCAGCCTCATCAAGGCCCGCCTCCTTGAGCGCGGGACTCGCCAGCAGCGCCTCAAGGAACCCGCCGGCCTCGCCCCCGCCGTTCAGGGCTGCGCCCTCCGGGCGCTTGCGCACCGAGGCGTCGAGGTCGAGCGTGGCGGGGTCGATGGGTGGCATGCGGCTTCCTCCAGCGATGGCGACGAACGCGTCCCCGGATCAGGTGCAAGATCCGAACCAGCACGGCGCCCCCGGGGCTACCCCCCCTGGCCGGGCAGATCCCCGCGCTGGATGGCCTGGTAGAGCATGCGCGCCACCTCGTCGGACTCCTGGCGCTCGCGCCGCTCAGCCGCCGCCTGCTCGGCCTCGGCGCGGCGCTCGACGACCTTCTCGATGGTGCGGTGCTCGCCCCAGCGGCGCAGCCACTCCTTGTGCAGCTGGGTGACGCGGCGCTGCTGCTGGGCGATCTGCTGGCGCTGCTGGACGATGGCCTCGTCGAGCCGCGTCAGGAAGGCGTTGAAATCGCGCAGGCGGGCCGCTTCGATGGCGTTGTCCTGGGTCAGCTGGCGGCGGTACTCCTGGCGCATCTCGAGGATCTCCTCCAGGCGCGCCTCGCCCTGGCGCAGCTCCCCCTCGGCCCGGGCCAGCTGGCTGGCGGCCTGCTCCTTGCGCTGGTCGGTCAGCCGCTCCACCGGGCGCAGTCGCTCGGCCCCCTTGCTCATCCGCTCACCTCACCGGTCAGTCGTCCCAGGGATGCCAGGGACTCGTCGAAATCCACCGCCTCGCTCACATCCTGCTGCAGGAAGGCGCGCAGCCGGGGCTGGTACTGAATGGCCTGGTCGACCAGCGGGTCCGAGCCGCGCTGGTAGGCGCCCACGCTGATCAGATCCTCGTTCTGGCGGTAGGCGGTATAAAGCTCCCGGAAACGCTGCGCCGCCTTCTGGTGGGCGCCGTTGGTGATGGCCATCATGGCGCGGCTGATCGAGGCCTCGACGTCCACCGCCGGGTAGACGCCGGAGTCGGCCAGACTGCGCGAGAGCACCAGGTGGCCGTCGAGGATGGCCCGCGCCGAGTCGGCGATGGGCTCCTGCTGGTCGTCGCCCTCGACCAGCACGGTGTAGAAGGCGGTGATCGAGCCGCCCCCGTCGGCGCCGTTGCCGGCGCGCTCGACCAGCCGCGGCAGCAACCCGAAGACCGACGGCGGATAGCCCTTGGTGGTGGGCGGCTCGCCGATGGCCAGACCGATCTCCCGCTGCGCCTGAGCGTAGCGGGTCAGCGAGTCCATCAGCAGCAGGACGTTGTAGCCCTGGTCGCGGAAGTACTCGGCGATGCTGGTCGCGCGCATGGCGCCGTGGAGCCGGAAAAGCGGCGACGTGTCGGCCGGTGCGGCGACCACCACCGCCCGCGCCAGGCCGTGGCGGCCCAGGATCTCGGTGATGAACTCGCGCACCTCGCGCCCCCGCTCGCCGATCAGCCCCACCACCACGACATCGGCGGTGGTGTAGCGGGTCATCATGCCCAGCAGCACGCTCTTGCCCACCCCGGAGCCGGCGAACAGGCCCATGCGCTGGCCTCGGCCAACGGTGAACAGGGCATTGATCGAGCGCACCCCGACGTCCAGCGGCGCGGCGATGGGGGCGCGCTCGAGGGGGTTGATCGGCTCGGCCATGAGCGGTGTGCGCTCCCGCGCCTTGAGCGGACCGCCGCCATCGATGGGCTGCCCGCCGCCGTCGATGACCCGGCCGAGCAGCTCCTCGCCCACCCGGGCCTGGGCGCCGCTGCCCCGGGGCACGACCCGGGCATTGGGCATGACGCCGCGCAGATCGCCGGTGGGCATAAGGTAGAGGCGGTCTCCGGCGAAACCCACCACCTCGGCCTCGACGCCGCCCTGGCCGTCCTCGATGGTGCAGCGCGCCCCGAGCGGCGCCCGACACCCCTCGGCCTCCAGGGTCAGGCCGACCATGCGCCGCAGCACGCCCTCCACCGGGGGGCGCACGGGCTCGATGTGCTCGACCCGGCGGCGCACGCGGGCGGTCCAGTCCTGGGCCAGACCAGCAACGGTGCTCATCGACCGCCCCCGTCATCGCCGGCCGGGGCCTCGGCACCCTCGCCACCGGCCTCACCCGCCGTATCGTCCTCCTCGGCGCCGGGGGCACGACCGCGATAGCTGCGCTGCACGGCCTCGCCCCCCTCGCCGGCGTGGG
>NZ_JAJNRD010000006.1:0-120745 GCF_022228055.1 Halorhodospira sp. 9621 | reverse complement strand
TTCAGGGTTCAGGGGGAGAGTTTCAGGCTGCAACGGGGCCGTGACAAGGGAGAACGCTCTCCCGTCGCGGCACGAGCGGTTGACGACTGAGCCGATCCACACTGTTGTACATAAACCCATCTGTGTATATAGTACTACCCATGGATACCCTTACAGACCGCCAACGCGAAATCCTCGAGCTCATCCGCCGCTCGGTGGCGGAGCGGGGATACCCCCCGACTCGAGCCGAGATCTGTCAGAGCCTCGGCTTCCGCTCACCGAACGCTGCCGAGTCCCACTTACGTGCGCTCGCCCGCAAGGGGGCCATCGAAATGCGGCGCGGCGCCTCGCGGGGCATCCGGCTGACCGATGCCGCTGCCCGAGGCAACCCCGAAGCACCCCGGACCACCGAGGAAACGGACGGCACCGGCCTCCCGGTTGTCGGGCGGGTGGCCGCCGGTAGTCCGCTGCTGGCCGAGGAGAGCATCGAGCGCTACTGCCAGGTCGATGCTGCACTGTTCTCCCCGCCGGCCGATTACCTGCTGCGTGTCCGCGGCGAAAGCATGCGCGATGCCGGCATCCTGGACGGCGATCTGCTCGCCGTTCGCCGTGACACCGAGGCCCGGGACGGGCAGATCGTGGTGATCCGCCTCCACGACGAAGTCACCGTCAAGTTCCTGGAACGCCGCGATGGCGTCCTGCGGCTGATCCCGGCCCACCCGGACTACCCCGTCATCGAGGTGGCGGCGGACGGTCAGGATGCCGTGCTCGAGGGCATCGGCGTCGGCGTGCTGCGTAGTCCGCTCCACCCGCGCGGTCCGGAAGACGACACGGCGTCCGACTGAGGAGGCGCAACCGTGAGCGAAGCTGCCCTGCAACCGCTGTTGAACGATCCGCGCATCTGGCGCCCTGGCCGCCGGGCCGAGACCGCCCGGCAACCCGCGCTCGGCACCGGTTATCCGGAACTGGACGCCGCCCTGCCCGACGGCGGCTGGCCTCTGGGCACCGTGACCGAGATCTTCCACGAGCAACCGGCCATCGGCGAACTCCAGCTGATCCTGCCCAGCCTGGCAGCGCTGAGCCGGCGCAGGCAGTGGCTGGCCCTGGTCGCCCCGCCCTACATCCCCTACGCCCCGGGGCTGGCCCACGCGGGGCTGGACCTCTCACGGGTGCTGCTCATCCACCCGCGCGCCCACGAAGAGCACCTCTGGGCCATGGAGCAGGCGTTGCGGAGCGGAACCTGCGGCGCTGTGGTCGGCTGGCCCCGGCAGGCAGACCGGACCGCCCTGCGCCGCCTGCAACTGGCCGCCGAAACCGGCGAAAGCTGGGCCGCCCTGTTCCGGCCGCACAAGGCACGGCACCAGGCCTCCACGGCGGCAATCCGTATCGCCCTACAACCGGAAGAGGACGCCACGCTCGGCGTCGACCTGCTCAAGTGCCGCGGCGCCCAGCCGCGCCGGCTACAGCTCCGGCCGGCACAGGCTGCCCCTCCGAACCCCACCGAAGCCCGAAACACCACCGAGGCGCGCTACCCCTCTCCACGCACCGAGGGCACCGCAGCAGCAGCCGAATCCGCCCTCCGGGAGGCGCCGGCCGGTGACCAGCCCCGTCAGGCTGCACCGTCTCCGCGGCGCCAGCCACGACGGCAGGACGCTCGCTCCCGCACCGCCGCGGGGCAGTTGCCCCTGCCCCTCTAGCACGACACGCTGCGCCCCAACCATGCCGGAGCCACACACCAGCCCGCTGTGGCTCGCTGTCCGCTTGCCTGCGCTGGCCGCCGAGCCCCCGGCCTCGGCAGGGCACACCCTCGAGCAAGTCGGCCTGTGGGGCCTGGAGCTTACGCATCAGGTGAGTCTCGCCCCCCCCGACACCCTCTTCCTTGAGGTCGGCGGCAGCCAGCGGCTGTTCGGGGGACCGGGGGAGATCCGACGCCACGCCCGGGAGGGTTTGCAGGGGCTGGGCCAGACTCCGGCATACTTGGCTGCTGCCCCCACGCCCCAGGGCGCCCGGCTGCTCGCCCGGGCCAGCCCGGGCACCTGGGTGACGGACCGCCGGACGCTCCGCCACACCCTGATGCCCCTGCCCTGCCAGCTCCTCGATCCGACCCCGGCCCAGCAGGAAGCCCTGGACGCCCTCGGACTGAGCCGTCTGGGCGACTGCCTGCGCATGCCCCGCAGTGGCCTGCGTCGCCGCATCGGCGATCCCCCCGTGCGCAGGCTGGAGCAGGCCCTCGGCGAACGGCCCGAGCCGCGCCACTGCATCACGCCGCCGCAGCACTACCGCGGCCGCCTGGAACTGCCGGCCCCGACGACCGCCACCCGGGCCGCCGGCTTCGGCCTGCACCGGTTGCTGCGCGCCCTGGTGGGGATGCTGCGTGGCATCGACGCCGGGGTCCAACAGGCCACCGTCATCCTGGAACACCCCGACGCGCCGGAGACTCGACTGACGCTGGGGTTCCTGCGCCCGACCCGCGACCTCGAACACATGGCCCACATCGCCCGCCACCGACTGGAGCGCCAGAGGCTCCCCGATGTGGCGGTGGCTATCCGCCTCGAGGCGGATCAGCTGCTCCCGTACCACGGCACCAGCGGCCAGCTCTTCGAGGAGGTCGGCACCAGCACCGAGGCCGTCCGCACCCTGAGCGAACGGCTCATCGCCCGCCTGGGAACCGATTGCGTCCACCGCCTAGCCGTTTGCCCAGACCCGCGCCCGGAGCGGGCCTGGCGCCGCATCCCACTGGAACACCCCGATCAGCCGCCCGTCGCCACGCCACCGCGACCAGCCTGGCTGCTACGCCGTCCGCAGCGGCTGCGCAGTAGCGAGGACCGCCCATACTGGGGCGGCCCCCTCCACTTGGAGGCCGGCCCGGAACGGATCGAGAGCGGTTGGTGGGACGGCGAGGACGTGGTGCGCGACTACTACGTAGCCCGCGCCCCGGGCGGTAGCCGTCTCTGGGTCTATCGCGACCACCGCCCTCCCTACGGCTGGCACCTGCACGGCTTCTTCGCCTGAGAACGCCTCACGGCGCCCCGCTGACAACCTCCACGCCCGCAGCCTGCAGCGTCCGCTGCACCGAGGCGTCGTTGCTGGCATCCACCGGACGGGTCAGGTCCCACAGGAAGTGCACCCGGAAGCCGGCCCGGGCACCATCCTCCGCGCTCCAGAGCGCGCAGTAGTCCCGCGCCAACCCGCAGACGTAGATTTGCTCGACACCGAGTTCGCGGAGATAGCCGGCCAGCCCCGTCGAGGGTCGCCGCCCATCGGGCGCGAAATTCTCGCGGAAAGCGCTGTAGGAGTCGACCAGCGGGTCGGTGGCCTTGCGCAGCACAAGATCCGCGTAGCGCCAAGGGATCCCGTCGTGCAGGGCCGCCCCGGGCGTGTCCTGTACACAGTGATCGGGCCACAGCACCTGCTCGACACCGTGGAGCTCAATCACCTCGAAGGGGGAACACCCCGGATGGCTGGAAGCGAAAGAGATATGCCCCGGCGGATGCCAGTCCTGAGTAGCTACCACGTAGCGCACGGGCGCCCGCTCGAGCAAGCGGGCAATGGGGGCCACGACTTCTTCACCGCCCTGGGTCGGCAACGCGCCGCCGGGCATGAAGTCCGGCTGGACGTCGACGACGAGCAAAGCCGCGTGCTCGGCGTCTCTAGGTTGGGCCTCGACCACTGCAACCTCCCGGGGATCGGTCGGTGTCCCCTTATCAGGGTAGCCGCCGCGGCGCCGGCAGCAAGCCAGCGCCGCAACGACTGCAGCGGTAGGTTCGTGGTTACTCTTCCTCGACCGCCTTCATGGACAGCCGGATCCGGCCCTGCCGGTCCACCTCGAGCACCTTGACCCGTACCGAGTCGCCCTCGGCCAACTCGTCGGCGACGTTCTCGACCCGGTTGTTGGAGATCTGAGAGATGTGCACCAGACCGTCCCGGCCGGGCAGGATGTTGACGAAGGCCCCGAAGTCCATGAGCTTCGCCACTTTGCCCTCGTAGACCTTGCCCACCTCGACATCGGCGGTCAGCAGCTCGATGCGCTTCTTCGCCTCCTCGGCCGCGGCCTTGTCGGCGGAAGCGATGGTCACTACGCCCTCGTCGCTGATATCGATGTTGGTGCCGGTCTCCTCGGTCAGGCCACGGATGGTGGCACCGCCCTTGCCGATGACGTCGCGGATCCGCTCCGGGTCGATCTTCATGGTCAGCAGACGCGGGGCGTACTCGGACATCTGCTCGCGCGGCTTGTCGATCACCCGGTTCATCTCGTCGAGGATATGCAGCCGACCCGAGCGCGCCTGCTCCAAGGCCCGCTCCATGATCTCGCGGGTGATCCCGTCGATCTTGATGTCCATCTGCAGCGCGGTGACACCGTCCTTGCTGCCGGCCACCTTGAAGTCCATGTCCCCGAGGTGGTCCTCGTCACCGAGGATATCGGTCAGGACGGCGAAGTCGTCGCCCTCCTTGATCAGCCCCATGGCGATCCCCGCCACCTGGGCCTTGAGCGGTACACCGGCGTCCATCAGCGACAGGCTGGTGCCACAGACGGTGGCCATCGATGACGAGCCGTTGGATTCCGTAACCTCGGAAACCACGCGGATGACGTAGGGGAACTCTTCGTCCGAGGGCATCACGGCTTCGACGCCGCGCTTGGCCAACTTGCCGTGGCCAATCTCCCGCCGCTTCGGCGAGCCGATGAAGCCGGTTTCACCAACACAGTAGGGCGGGAAGTTGTAATGCAGCATGAAGGGCTCGCGGCGCTCGCCCTCCAGGGCGTCGATGACCTGGGCGTCCCGGCCGGTCCCCAGGGTACTGACGACGATCGCCTGGGTCTCACCGCGGGTGAAGATCGCCGACCCGTGCGTCCGCGGCAGCACGCCTGCCTGAACGTTGAGCGGGCGCACGGTCTGGTTGTCGCGGCCGTCGATGCGCGGATGGCCGGCCAGAATCCGGCCCCGGACGATCTTCTTCTCCAGCGTCTTGAACGCCTCGCCGACCTCGCCGGCGCTCCAGCCTTCGCGCTCTTCGTCCGCCAGCTCCTCGATGGCCCTATCCCGCAGGGCGCCGACCCGCTCGCTGCGCTCCTGCTTGTCGGCGATCTGGTAGGCCGCCTCGAGCTCCGGGCGCACCCGATCGGCCACGGCCGACTCCAGCGACTCGTTCTTCTCAGGCGGCTGCCAGTCCCACCGGGGCTTGCCGGCCTCGGCGGCCAGGTCGTTGATGGTGTCGATGGCCACCTGCATCTGCTCGTGGCCGTAGAGCACGGCATCGAGCATGGTGCTTTCGGGCAGCAGGTTGGCCTCGGACTCGACCATCAGCACGGCATCGCGGGTACCGGCGACCACCAAATCCAGGTCCGATTCGGCGGTCTGACTGAAGGTCGGGTTGAGGACGAACTCACCGTCCAGGTGCCCGACCCGGCAGGCCCCGATGGGCCCCTCGAACGGGATGCCGGATAGCGCCAGCGCCGCCGAGGTGCCGATCATCGCCGGGATGTCGGCATCAACCTCGTCGTTGAGCGAGAGCACCGTGGCGATGACCTGGACCTCCTGGCGGAACCCCTCGGGGAAAAGGGGCCGGATGGGCCGGTCGATCAGGCGGCAGGTCAGGGTCTCCTTCTCGGAGGGACGACCCTCGCGCTTGAAGAAGCCCCCCGGGATGCGCCCCGCCGCGTAGGTGCGCTCCTGGTAGTTGACCGTCAGCGGCAGGAAGTCGCGTGCCGCGGCGGGGTCCTTCTTGCCGACCACGGTGACCAGGACCACCGTGTCCGCCATGTCCACCAGGACGGCGCCATCGGCCTGTCGGGCCACGCCCCCGGTCTCCAGGGTCACCTGATGCTGACCGAACTGGAAGCTCCGCTTGACCGGGGTCAGGGATAGCTGGCTCTCGCTCATCGTTCTTTACCCCTTGCGCTTACTTGCGAATGCCGAGACGCTCGATGACGTCCTGGTAGCGGCTCCGATCCTTGCGCTTGAGGTAATCGAGCAGCTTGCGGCGCTGGCTGACCAGCTTGAGCAGGCCCTGCCGAGAGTGGTGGTCCTGCTTGTGCACCGAGAAGTGCTCGGTAAGGTGCTGGATACGCGCCGAGAGCAGCGCGATCTGCACCTCGGGCGACCCGGTGTCCGACGGAGAGCGCCGGAACTGCTCGACGATCTCCGATTTTTTCTCAGCATTCAGCGACATGTACGACTCCTGACCTATACGCTCGATTTCGGCCTGTCCATAAAGGCCGTTAGTGTAGCCCTCGCGGGGGCAAAGGAACAAGAATTCACCCGCGAGCGGCGGGAAACTGCGCAGCGGGCTTCTCCCGTCAGCGGCGTGCTACCAGGCGCTTGGGCCCGATGCGGCCATCATCCAGGGCCTGCCCCATGCCCAGGAAGTTGCCGGCGCGATCGTACAGCCGCAGCCAGCCCTCGCTGGGAGCCTTGGGGACGAAGACCGGCTGGCCCTGAACCACGAAGTAGGCGAGATCGTCGGCGAGCTCAACCCCGGTGTACTGCTGGAGGGCCGAGTCCATGGGAAGCAGCGTGGCGTCCAGCGCCTCCCGCCCCTGCTCGGCGCGTGCGGCGAGCATCTCCTCGGTCCACATCGCCGGGTCCTGGTACGGCCCGAGCCCCAGCCTGCGCAGCGCGCAGACGTGGCCGACGGTGCCCAGCGCCTCGGCGATATCCTCGGCCAGCGTGCGGATGTAGGTTCCCTTGGAGCAGTGCACCGACAACTCCAGCTCGTCCCCGCGGACGGCCAGAAGCTGCAGATCGTAGATCTCCACCCGTCGGCGCTCGCGCTCGACCTCGACCCCCTGACGCGCCAGGTCGTAGAGCCGCTGCCCCTGGTGTTTGATGGCCGAATACATCGGCGGCAGCTGCTCGATGGACCCGCGAAAATCGGCCAGGACCGGCTCGACGCTCTCCGGGTCCAGCCCCGGGACCTCGGCACGGTCGCGTTCGGTGCCCTCGGCGTCCCCGGTATCGGTGGCCACGCCCAGCTTGCAGGTGACCACGTATCTCTTGTCCGCGTCGAGCAGGAACCCGGAGACCTTGGTGGCATCGCCGAAGCAGATCGGCAGCAGCCCGGTGGCCAGCGGATCGAGACTGCCCGTGTGCCCGGCCTTGCGCGCCCCGAAGAGCCGCTTGACCTGTTGCAGGGCCTTATTGGAGGTCACGCCCGCCGGCTTGTCCAACAGCAGCACGCCGGTGACGTTGCGACCACCCCGCCTTTTCGCCATTCGCCTTCTACTCCTTGCTCGATTCGTCGTCCGCAGGCGGCGGTGCCACCTCATCGATGAGGGCACTCAGCCGCGCACCGCGATCGAAGGCGGTGTCGTGCAGGAAGCGCAGGCTCGGCGTTCGCTTGGCACGGATGCGCCGGGCCACCTGGCTGCGCAGGAACCCGTGGGCTCGGTTCAGGACATCGATCCCGGCCTGCGCCTCGGCCGCCTCGGCGCCGAGAACGGTGACGTACACGGTCGCATGGGCCAGGTCACGGCTAACCTGCACCTCCGAGATGGTCACTGACCCCACCCGGGGGTCATCGACGTCGTCGCGAATCACCTCGGCAAGCTCGCGTCGAAGCTGCTCGGCGATCCGCCGGCTGCGCGGATAGTCCTTCGCCATGTCTGCGCTACAGGCTCCGCTGCACCTCGATCCGCTCGTAGCACTCGATCTGGTCGCCAACGCGGACGTCGTTGTAGTTCTTCACGCCGATACCACACTCGGTGCCGGCACGCACTTCGTTGACGTCATCCTTGAACCGCCGCAGGGACTCCAGTTCACCCTCGAAGATCACCACGCTCTCGCGCAGGACCCGGATCGGGTTGCGGCGGCGGACCACGCCGTCGACCACCAGGCAGCCGGCCACCTGACCGAGCTTCGACGAGCGGAACACCTCGCGAACCTCCGCCGTGCCCAGGATGTGCTCCTCCAGGGCCGGCTCGAGCATGCCGGAGATGGCGTTCTTGACCTGCTCGATGGCGTCGTAGATGACGCTGTAGTAGTGCAGGTCGACGCCGTTCTCCTGAACCATGCGCTTGGCTGCAGCGTCGGCGCGGACATTGAAGCCGATAAGGATCGCCTCGGAGGCCAGCGCCAGATTGACGTCCGACTCCGTGATGGCACCTACACCGGAGGAGACCACGCGCACGCGAACCTCCTCGTGGGAGAGGTCTTCCAGCGACTGCCGCAGCGCCTCAGCGGAACCGTGGACGTCGGCCTTGACCAGCAGGTTGATGGTGGAGACCTCGTCCTCCTTCATCTGCGAGAAGAGGTTCTCCATCCGGGCCGCCTGTTGCTGCGCCAGGCGCTTCTCACGTTGACGCTCGGTGCGGCTCTCGGCCACCTCGCGGGCCTTGCGCTCGTCCTCGACCACCATGAAGTCATCGCCGGCATCCGGCAGCCCGGAAAGACCCAACACCTCCACCGGGGTCGACGGGCCGGCCTCGTTGACGCGCTGGCCGTGCTCATCCACCAGAGCCCGGACACGGCCGAACTCGGTGCCGGAGATGACCGTGTCGCCGCGATGCAGGTAGCCGTTCTGGACCAGCACCGTGGCCACCGGACCGCGGCCCTTGTCGAGGCTGGACTCAAGAACCACGCCGCGAGCCGGGCAATCCTTGACAGCCTTGAGCTCCTGCAACTCGGCCTGGAGGACGATGGCCTCGATCAACTCGTCCACACCCTCGCCCGTCATCGCCGAGACGTGGACGAACTGCACGTCGCCACCCCACTCCTCCGGGATGACCTCCATCTGGGCGAGTTCCTGCTTGACGCGGTTGGGATCCGCGTCCTCCTTGTCCATCTTGTTGACCGCCACGACGATCGGCACCTCGGCGGCGCGAGCGTGGTCGACGGCCTCCTTGGTCTGCGGCATGACACCGTCATCGGCGGCCACCACGAGCACGACGATGTCGGTCATCTGCGCGCCCCGGGCCCGCATGGCAGTGAACGCCTGGTGGCCGGGCGTATCGAGGAAGGTGGCGCTACCGTTCTCACCCTCGACGCGGTAGGCGCCGATATGCTGCGTGATTCCGCCGGCCTCGCCGGAAGCCACCTTGGAGCGGCGGATGTGGTCGAGCAGCGATGTCTTGCCGTGGTCGACGTGGCCCATCACGGTCACCACCGGCGCCCGACCGATCTGCTCGCCCTCGGGCTCCTCGCTCTGGCGCAGCAGTTCCTCCTCGACGTCGTCCTCGCGCTCGAGCTTGGGCTTGTGGCCCATCTCCTCGACGAGGATCGCCGCGGTCTCCTGGTCGATGGCCTGGTTGATCGTGGCCATCACGCCCTGCTTCATCATCTCCTTGATCAGCACGGCGGCCTTGACGCTCATCCGGTCAGCGAGCTCGGCCACCGTGATCGTCTCGGGAATCTCGACCTCACGGACGACCGGCGCGGTCGGGCGCTCGAACTCCTGCTGCAGCTGCCTGGCCGCCGTACCGCCACCGCGCTTCTTGCCTCCGCGTCGACTGCCGGCGCCACGGCCCCCAGCGGACTGCTCTTCCTTCTTCTTCTTCTTCGGCTTGGCCTCCTGCTTGCGCTGGGCGCGCTCCTCAGCCTCGCGCTCGCGTTTGGCCTCGAGTTCGGCGCGCTTGCGCTCCCGCTCCTCTTCCCGCTTCTTGGCCTCGTCCTGCTGACTCTTGGGCTTCTCCTTGAGGGCTTCGGCCTGGGCGCGAGCGGTCTGGTCGGCCGCCGTCTCCTCCGGCTCCGCCGC
Organism: Halorhodospira sp. 9621; assembly: GCF_022228055.1. NCBI lineage: Bacteria > Pseudomonadati > Pseudomonadota > Gammaproteobacteria > Chromatiales > Ectothiorhodospiraceae > Halorhodospira > Halorhodospira sp. 9621. The sequence goes on along the minus strand of NZ_JAJNRD010000006.1, from coordinate 111,079 downwards.
TGCCTGCTCTTCGGCGTCGGATGCCTCCGCGGCAGCGGTTTCCGCACTGCCCTCTTCCGCCGTCGCCTCCGGCGCGACCGCGTCACTGGAGGCCTCATCGGCCGGTGCGGCCTCGTCAGCGGCGGGCGCTGCCTGGTCGCTGGTGCGCTGGGCCTCGGCGGCGTCCTCCTCGCGCTGAGCCTCTTCCTGCTCGAGGGCGCGCTCAAGCTGTGCGGCGGCCTCTTCGGCCTCCTCCTGCTTGCGCTTCTCCTCGGCCTCGATATCGCTGCGCTTGACGTAGGTGCGCCGCTTGCGGACCTCGACATTGACCGTGCGCGTCTGCCGCGGACCACGACTGCCCGCATCGCGGCCCGCCGGCATCTTAAGCTGGCTGTGACTGCGCCGCTTGAGGGTGATCTTCTTGGGGGATCCGTCGGAGCCGCCGCCCTCCTCGTCCTGGGCAGCACTCCCCTGCCTCAGGTGAGCCAGCAGCGTCGCCTTGTCCTCCGCCGAGAGGGCTGCATCGTCGTCGCGCCGGCCGAGTCCCGCCGCCTCCAGTTGAGCCTGAAGCCGTTCCACCGGGATCCCTACCGTCTGCGCAAATTCTTTTACCGTCGTTTCCGCCATATAACACTCTCCGGACGCGGCCCAAGTCAGAGACCTCGTCGTGTCCCCTCTTTTCAGTCGGCGCGCTCGCCGCCCTCACTGGCCGCGAACCAAGGCTCGCGGGCCTTCATGATCAGCTGCCCGGCCCGATCCTCATCCATGCCTTCGACCTCCAGCAGGTCGTCCACGGACTGGTCGGCCAGATCCTCAACCGTGACGACGCCGCGCTCAGCCAGGGCCTTTGCCGTCTGCTCATCCATCCCTTCGAGGGCCAGCAGCTCCTCGCTAGGCTGGTTCTCGTTGGCCTCCTCGGCAATCGCCTGGGCCAGGAGCACGTCCCGGGCGCGACTGCGCAGGGCCTCGACGATATCCTCGTCAAATTCCTCGATCTCCAGCAGCTCGGCGGTGGGCACATAGGCCACCTCCTCGATGCTGGAGAACCCTTCCTGGACCAGCACCCCGGCAACGTCTTCATCGACATCCAGGTGCTCGACAAACAGCTGTACCAGTTCGCCGGCCTCGCGCTCGCTCTTGGCCTCGGCTTCCTCGGCGGTCATCACGTTGAGCTCCCAGCCGGTAAGCTCGCTGGCCAGGCGCACATTCTGCCCGCCACGGCCGATGGCCTGTGAGAGCTGCTCTTCGGCCACGGCCACATCCATGGCGCCACGATCCTCGTCGACCACGATGGACTCGACCTCGGCCGGCGCCAGGGCGTTGATGACAAACTGTGCCGGGTTCTCGTCCCACGGGATGATGTCGATGCGCTCGCCACTGAGCTCGTTGGAGACCGCCTGCACGCGCGAGCCGCGCATGCCGACGCAGGCCCCGACCGGATCGATGCGGGGATCCAGGGCACGTACCGAGATCTTGGCACGCATGCCCGGGTCACGGGCGGCGCCGAGGATTTCGATCAGCCCCTGACCGACCTCGGGCACCTCGATCTTGAACAGCTCGACCAGGAAGTCGTTGGCCGTGCGGCTGACGAACAGCTGCGGCCCGCGCGGTTCAGAGCGGACGTCGCGCAGATAGCCGCGAATCCGGTCGTTGGGCCGGATCGCCTCGCGGGGGATCAGATCCTCGCGGGAGACCAGCGCCTCGGTGTTCTCGCCCAGATCAATGATGGCACTGCCGCGCTCCATGCGCTTGACCGTGCCGTTGACCAACTCACCGATCCGGTGTTTGTAGGCGTCGACGATCTGAGCCCGCTCGGCCTCGCGCACCTTCTGCACGATAACCTGCTTGGCGGTCTGCGCCGCGATGCGGCCGAAGTCCACGGACTCGATCGGCTCTTCGACGTAGCCCCCCACCTCGGCACCGGCGTCCCGCTCGCGGGCGCGCTCCAGACTGATCTGGCGCTGCGGCTCCTCCACGGACTCCTCATCGGGCACCACCTCCCAGCGTCGATAGGTGGCGTAGTCACCGGTCTGCCGATCCACCGCGACCCGGGCGTCGATGTCCTCCATGTGCCGCTTGCGCGTGGCCGAGGCCAGGGCCGCTTCAATGGCCTCGAAGATCACCTCCCGGTCCACGCCCTTCTCATTGGAGGTGGCCTCCACGACCAACAGGATTTCTCTACTCATGCCTCCGACTCCGCTGTTCTTCTGCGGCCGACGCCCTTCACGGCTCGAGATCCAGCCGCGCCCGGTCGATCAGCTCCAGGGGGATGCGCAGCTCGATCCCGTCGACATCGCGCACCCGCACGAATTCATCATCCAGTCCCAGCAGGACGCCCTTGACCCGGCGACGCCCCTCGTAGAGCTCCAGCAGGCGCAGCTGGATGCGCTCACCGCTGAAGCGATCGTAATCCGCCGACTTGAAGATCGGCCGGTCCAGTCCCGGCGAGGAGACCTCGAGATGGTAGGCCCCCTCGATCGGGTCCTCGACATCGAGCAGACCGCTGACCTGGTGACTGACCGCCTCGCAGTCCTCCAGGCGAATACCCGCGGGCGTGTCGATGAACACGCGCAGCGTGCGATTGCCCTTTGCCCCGGTCAGCTCGACCCCGACCAGTTCATAGCCGAGCCCGGCCACCGTCGGTTCGAGTAACGAGTGAAGCGTCTGGATCTGAGACATCCGGCACCACAAACAAAAAGAGGGCCCAAGGCCCTCCCCCCGAGTCCGCTCGTCGGCGAACCGACGGCGGGCGTGTCCAAAGAGCCTGCGAGCCCAACCACCCTCGCAGCTTCAGCCGGCGATTATACACACGCGCCAGGTGACAAAAAAGCGCACGGCCCACGCCGGCTGACCCAACGGGACCGTCCGTCAAGCGCCCACAAAAAAGGCGGCCATGGGCCGCCTTTCCGGATTGGTAGCGGGGGCAGGATTTGAACCTGCGACCTTCGGGTTATGAGCCCGACGAGCTACCAGACTGCTCCACCCCGCAACTGTTAAAGAGGATTATACGGGGACCCTATGCAAACATCAAGCCGTCCCCGCCTTCGCGAGCCGATCCACCGTCACAGTCCCAGGGCCGCCTGGCACAGGGCGATCAACCGCTCGGGGAAGATCCCGAGCACCAGGACCGCCACACCGTTGACGACCACCAAGCTGCGGATGGCGGAGGACGCGCCGGGGGCCGGCAGCGCCTGCGTGTCGGCCTCCGCCTCGGGGCGGTCGAAATAGACGACCTTAAGCACCCGCAGGTAGTAGAAGGCCCCAACCACGGCCGCCACTACGGCAAAGATCGCCAGCGGGATGTGCCCCGCCTCGACGGCCGCCTGGAGCACCAGGTACTTGGCGTAGAAGCCGACCGTACCGGGAATGCCGGTCATCGACACCAGCACCAGCAGCAGCACCCCGGCGTAAACCGGATGACGCTCGTTGAGCCCGCGCAGATCGGCGATCTCCTCAGCCTCGAACCCAGAGCGGGCCAGCACCGTGATCATGCCGAACGCGCCGGCCGCCATGATGCTGTAGGCGATGGTGTAGAACAGCGCGGCCGCGTGACCGGCATCGGTACCGGCGGTAAACCCGACCATGATGAACCCGGCGTGGGCGATGGCCGAGTAAGCCAGCATGCGCTTGAAGTTGGTCTGCACGATGGCGATCAGGTTGCCGACCAGCAGCGAGGCCACGGCGAGGATCATCAGCATCGGCTCAAGCTGCTCGTGCATCGGTCCCAGACCGTCGACCAGCAACCGCATGAACAGCGCCACGGCCGCCACCTTCGGCGCCGTACTCAGGAACAGGGTCACCGGCGTGGGGGCGCCCTGGTAGACGTCCGGCACCCAGGCATGGAACGGCGCGGCACCGAGCTTGAAGGCCACGCCCACCAGCATGAACACCACCCCGAAGAGCAGCATCAGTGGATCGGAGTGGCGGCCCGCCACCTCGGCGATCACCGACAGCTCCAGGCTCGCGGTAGCGCCGTAGACCATCGACATGCCGTAGAGCAGGATGCCGGAGGCCAGCGAACCGAGAACGAAGTACTTCATGGCCGCCTCAGCCGCACGGCGCGAGTCGCGGTGATAGGCCACCAGGGCGTAGAGGGCCAGCGACAGCAGCTCCAGGCCGAGATACAAGCTGAGCAGGCTGGCGCCGGAGGCGATCACCAGCATGCCCAGGTTGGCGAACAGGGCCAGCAGGTAGAACTCCCCCTGGAGCAACCCGCGGTCGCCCAGATAGGGCCGCGTGTAGGCTAGGGCCAGCATGGACAGCAGTGCCACGGAGGCCTTGACCACTGCACCCAGGGAGTCGGCAACGTAGTGGCCCGAGAAGGTCACCTCGTTCACGCCCCACTGGGTACTCAGGGCCAGCACCGCCGTCACCAGCAGCGCCCCCTGGGTCAGATAGAAAGTCGCGCTACGCCGGGCATCACTGGAGAAGAGGTCCACCACCAGCACGCCGCAGGTGGCCGCCAGCAACCAGATTTCCGGCAGCGCCAGGGAGAAATCGGGCGTCTCGAAGCTCATTGCCTCTCCTTCCTTACCGGGCAGCCGGGAGCGCTGCAGAGACGTCGTTCAACAACTCGACCAGGGTCGGCTCCGCCACAGCGACCAGCGCCTGGGGATAGACACCGATGCCGATCACCAGCACCGCCAGCACGCCGAGCAGCATGAACTCGCGCCGGTCGAGGTCGTTCAGCGCAGCCACCCGCTCGTTGGCCACCGGACCGAAGATGACCCGCTTGACCAGCCACAGCGAGTAGGCAGCTCCGACGATCAGGGTCAGACCGGCGATGGCGGCGTACCAGAAGCTGGCCTGGTAGCTGCCGAGGATGACCAGGAACTCGCCGACGAAGCCGGAGGTCCCGGGCAGGCCCGCGTTGGCCATGGCGAAAACCACGAAGAGGGCGCCAAAGATCGGCATGCGGTTGATCACACCACCGTAGTCGGCGATGTTCCGGGTGTGCATCCGGTCGTAGAGCACGCCGACGCAGAGGAACAGCGCCGCCGAGATGAACCCGTGGGAGATCAGCTGGACGTAGCCGCCGGTCATGGCCATCAGGGCGCCGTCCCCGGCCTCGGCACCGAGACCGGCCTGGAAGATGACGAAGAACCCCAGGGTGGCGAAGCCCATGTGGGCGATCGATGAGTAGGCGATCAGCCGCTTCATGTCCTCCTGGACCATGGCCACCAAACCGATGTAGACGATGGCGATCAGCGACATGGCGATCACCAGCCAGGCCAGCTCCTGGCTCGCCTCCGGCGCGATGGGCAGCGCGAAGCGCAGGAACCCGTAGGCGCCCATCTTCAGGGTGATCGCCGCCAGGATCACCGAGCCACCGGTGGGCGCCTCGGTGTGTGCATCGGGGAGCCAGGTGTGTACTGGCCACATCGGCACCTTGACGGCAAAAGCCGCCAGCAGTGCCAGGAAGATCAGGATCTGCGCCTCGAGCCCGATGCTCAGCCCGCGGAAATCGAGTACGCCGAAGCTGCCCGCCTCCCAACGCAGATAGAGGAAGGCGATGAGCATCAGCACCGAACCGAGGAAGGTGTAGAGGAAGAACTTGATGGTGGCGTAGATGCGGTTGGCGCCGCCCCAGATACCGATGAGCAGGAACATCGGCACCAGCATCGCCTCCCAGAAAACATAGAAGAGGATGGCGTCGAGCGCCGCGAAGACGCCAACCATCAGCCCCTCCATGATCAGGAAGGCACCCATGTACTGCGCCGGCCGATAGGTGAGCCCGCTGCGACCGGCGACCACCACCAACAGCGTGGCGAAGGCGGTCAGCACCACCAGCGGCATGGAGATACCGTCCACCCCCAGGTGGTAGTGGATGTCGAAGGTCGGCACCCAGTCGCGCTTCTCCACGAACTGCATGCCGCTCCCGGGTTCAAAGGCGAACCAGAGCACAAGGCTGAACAGGAACGTCAGCCCGGCCACGCCGGTGGCCAGTTCCCGGACCGCCACCTCCGAGCGCTGGCCAACGGCCAGCACCGCGGCACCGCCGAGGATCGGCAGCCAGATAATCAGGCTAAGCAACCAACCGTCGAACATCCGTTCTTCCCCTGCGTTCTTGCGCGTCCGTTCCGAAGCCGCGCACTAGGCGAACAGCGTTCGCACAACGAAGAATGAGATCAGCAGCAGTACGCCGATGACCATGACGAAGGCGTAGTGATACAGGTACCCGGTCTGTGAGTACCGCGCCCCGGCAGCGACCCGGCCGATCAGACGCGCCGACCCGTTGACCAGCAGCCCGTCGATCAGCCAGCGATCCCCGACCTTCGACAGCAGCCCGGCGATCGCTCGACCGCCATCCGTGAACCCGCGGATGTAGAGCCAGTCGAACCCGTACTTGTGCTCCAGCACCCGCTGCAGCGGACGCAGGGGCGCCACCACCCGTTCCCGCAGGTCGGGGCGACGCAGGTAGAGCAGCCAGGCCACGAAGACACCGGCCAGCACCAGGTAGAGCACCGGCGTCACCAACGCGTGGGCCATGAAGCCCAGAACCCCGGTGTACCCGTCCGCCAGGCGATCCAGGCCGGTCTGATCGGCAAGCACGCGGATCGACCCGTCGGCGTAGAAGAAGTCGCCCATGACCATCGGCCCGAAGGTGAACAGGCCGATCAGCACCGAGGGCACCGCCAGGAGCACCAGCGGCACGGTCACCACCAGCGGGCTCTCGTGCAGATGTTTGCGGGCGTGCTCGTCCATGCGCTCCTCGCCGTGAAAGACCATGAACAGCAGGCGGAAACTATAGAGCGCGGTGACGAAGACCCCGAGCACCAGCAGCCAATAGGCGAAGGTGGCCCAGCCGCCGGCGGAGTACCCCACGGCCTCGATAATGGCGTCCTTCGAGAAGAAGCCAGAGAAGCCGGGGATGCCGATCAGCGCCAGGGTGCCGACCAGCATGGCGATGTAGGTCACCGGCATGTACCGGGCCAGCCCGCCCATCTTGCGCATGTCCTGCTCGTGGTGCAGGGCGATGATCACCGAGCCGGCCCCGAGGAAGAGCAGTGCTTTGAAGAAGGCGTGGGTGAACAGATGGAAGACACCGGCCGCGTAGGCCGACACGCCCAGGGCCGCGACCATGTAGCCGAGCTGGGAGAGCGTGGAGTAGGCGATGACCCGCTTGATGTCGTTCTGTACCAGCCCGATCAAGCCCATGAAGAAGGCCGTCAGCGCACCCACGACCAGGACCACGGTCAGCGCCACCGTGGACAGCTCGAAGACCGGCGACATGCGGGCGACCAGGAAGATGCCGGCGGTCACCATGGTCGCGGCGTGGATCAGCGCCGAGATGGGCGTTGGGCCCTCCATGGAGTCCGGCAGCCAGACATGGAGCGGGACTTGGGCCGACTTGCCCATGCAGCCGATGAAGATCAGCAGCGCGGCGACGGTCACCAGGCTCCACTCGGCGGCGCCGAAGAGGTTCAGCGTCCGGCCGGGATCGGCCTCCACCGCCGCGAAGATCTCGCCGTAGTGGAGCGTGCCAAAGGCACCAGCCAGTACGGCGATGCCCAGAAGCAGCCCCAGATCCCCCACGCGGTTGACCAGAAACGCCTTGAGGTTGGCAAAGATGGCGCTCTCGCGGGTGTACCAGAAACCGATCAACAGGTAAGAGACGAGCCCGACAGCCTCCCAGGCGAAGAACAGCTGCAGCAGGTTGTTCGCCATGACCAGCATCAGCATGGCGAAGGTGAACAGCGCGATGTAGCTGAAAAACCGCTGATAGCCTGGGTCGTCGTGCATGTAGCCGATGGTGTAGATATGGACCATCAGCGCGACAAAGGTGACGGTGGCCATCATCACCGCGGTGAGCCGGTCGACCAGGAAGCCGATCTCGAAGCTCAGGTCGCCCACCGAGGCCCACGTGTAGACGGTGAAGTCCACCGGCTCCAGATCGCCCCAGACCAGGCCGTGCAGCACCCAGAAGGAAAGGGCGCAGGAAATGGCGACACCGAGGATGGTCACCCAGTGGGCTCCGGCGCGTCCGATCCAGCCGCCAGCCATGCCAGCGATGGCGGCGGCGACCAGCGGAAAGAGGACGATGGCGTAGAGGACCGTCTCCATGGCTTACCCCTTCATCGCATCCAGGGCGGCAACGTTGATGTCGCCGCGTGAGCGGAACAGGACCACGACGATGGCCAGGCCGATGGCCGCCTCCGCCGCCGCCACGGTGAGGATGAAGAAGACGAAGATCTGCCCGGCTATATCCTCCAGATAGGCGGAGAAGCCGATGAAGTTGATGTTCACGGCGAGCAGGATCAGCTCGATGCACATCAACAGCAGGATCACGTTCTTCCGGTTGAGGAAGATGCCTGCCACGCCGAGGGAGAACAGCAACGCCCCCAGGATCAGGAAATCGGACAGCTCGATCATTGGGCCTTCCTGCTTGCCTTCGCTAGTCGTTTGCCCGGCTTCGGGCCCTCAGTTCCGCGTATGGTCCTGCCGTCGCGAGGACTTCATGCGCACCATGCGCAGGCGGTCGTCCTTCTTGACCGACAGCTGCCGGGGCACATCCTGCTTGTGCGTCCCCTCGCGCCGGCGCAGCGTCAGGGTGATCGCGGCAACGATGGCCAGCAGTAGGATCACCGCCGCGATCTCGAACGGGTAGACGTAGACCGTGTACAACACCCCGCCAATCGCCTGGATATTGTTCACGTCCGCCGCCGGCTCGGGGATGGTCCCACTGACCAGGTCCGCCCGCTCGGAGACGATGACCGCCACCAGCTGCGCGGCCATCAGGACCGCCACCAGTGCCCCGACCGGCAGGTAGCGGGTAAACCCTTCGCGCATCGGGGCGATGTTGATATCGAGCATCATCAGCACGAAGAGGAAGAGCACCATCACCGCGCCGACGTACACCAACACCAGGGCGATGCCGAGGAACTCGGCACCGGCCAGTACCCAGATCACCGCAGCGTTAAAGAACGCGAGCACCAGGAACAGCGCCGCGTGGACCGGGTTGCGCACGGAGATCACCATGGTCGCCGCGAACAGCAGCACCCCGGCGAAGATGTAGAAGATCACCTGTTCCATAAGCCCGAGGCTCCCATTACCGGTAGGGCGCATCGGCGGCGCGATCGGCCGCCAGCTGGCTCTCGTACTTGTCACCCATGGCCAGCAGCTTCTGCTTGTCGGCGACCCGCTCCTCGCGACGCTCCATGTGGAAGGTGTCGAGCCGGGTCAGGACGATGGAGTCTACCGGGCAGGACTCCTCGCAGAAGCCGCAGTAGATGCACTTGAACATGTCGATGTCGTAGCGCGTGGTGCGCCGTGTGCCGTCGGCGCGCTGGTGTGAATCGATGGTGATCGCCAGCGCCGGGCACACCGCCTCGCAGAGCTTGCAGGCGATACAGCGCTCCTCGCCGTTGGGGTATCGACGCAGGGCCAGGTGCCCCCGGAAACGCGGCGACTTCGGCGCCCGCTCTTCCGGGAACTCCAGCGTGACGCTGCGTCGGAAGAACATGTGCCCCGCCGTCAGCCGCAGTCCGCGCAGCAGCTCGGTGAACAGGAAGCTGTTCAGATAGTCGTTTAGCGGTCTCATGACCGTACCCCCGTCAGAACCAAGGACCGACGCCGCCGTAGACCAAGCCGGTGAGCACCACCAGCCAGACCACGGTGGCCGGGATCAGAACCTTCCAGCCCAGCCGCATGAGCTGGTCGTAGCGGTAGCGCGGGAAGGTGGCGCGGAACCACAGGTAGCAGAAGGCGAAGAAGGCAGCCTTCGCGAACAGCCAGACGATCCCGGGGACCCAGTCGAACGCTGGCCCAAGCACCGGCAGCCCCTCGAAGGGCGAGTGCCACCCGCCCAGGAACAGAGTCGCCGCGAGGAACGAGATGAGCAGCATGTTGGCGTACTCGGCCAGGAAGAAGACCGCGAAGGCCATTCCCGAGTACTCCACGTGGAAACCGGCAACGATCTCGGACTCGCCCTCGGCAATGTCGAACGGCGCCCGGTTGGTCTCGGCGACGCCGGAGATCCAGTAGATCAGGAACAGCGGCAGCAGCGGCAGCCAGAACCACTCCCAGAACGGACCGGCCTGGGCGTTGACGATGCCGGTGAGGTTCATCGTCCCGGCGGCCAGCAACACACCGACCAGCGCGAACCCCATGGCGATCTCGTAAGACACGACCTGGGCCGAGGCGCGCAAGGTACCGAGCAGCGCGTACTTGGAGTTGGAGGCCCAGCCGGCGATGATCAGTCCGTACACCCCCAGCGAGGTCATCGCCAGGATGTAGAGCAGACCAGCGTTGATATCCGCCACCACCAGGCCGTCGTCGAAGGGGATCACCGCCCACGCGGCCAGGGCCGGCATGATGGCCATCGCCGGGGCGATCAGGAACAGCGTCCGGCTGGCGTAGGTCGGGATGGTGATCTCCTTGAAAAGGAGCTTCAGCGCATCGGCAATGGGCTGCAGCAGCCCGCGGGGACCGACCCGGTTGGGCCCGCGTCGATCCTGCATGTGACCGATCACCCGCCGCTCGACGTAGGTGAAATAGGCCACGGCCAGGAACAGCGGGATCAGGACGGCCCAGATCTTGGCGAACTGCCAGAAGAGTGTCTCGTACATGCCCTCGATCGTCCTTTTCTGCGGCTCTGCGGCCTAGAGCGCTTCCAGCGAGACGGTCCCGTAAGGGCCGCCGAGCGCCGCACGCTCATCCAGCCCGGCAGGAATCCAGGCCACGCCTGCCGGCACGGCGTCATCCACGACCAGCGGCAGCTCCGCCACCCCGCTGTCGGCACGGACCCGGACGCGGCGTGGCTGCGTCTGCGAAAACCCGAGTTCGGCCGCCGTCTGCGGGGCAAGCACCACCTCGGCCCGCCCGGCAATCGGCGCCTGCTGCAGTGGCCGCGCGCGCCGCACCAGCGGATCGCCGGCGTAGATCGGCACACCACCGGCCAGCGCCAAGCCCTGCCCCGTCTTCGCCCCGGCGGCCACCGCCGTGGCCGGGTAGTGCGACCCCGGCCTCAGATCCCGACAGAGCCCGGCCAGCTCGCCGTAAACATCGGCGATGTCGTTGTATTCGAAGCGCTCCAGCCCGAGGACCGTGCCCAGGGCACGCAGGACGCGCCAGCCCGGGCGTGCCTCGCCGGGAGGCTCCGCCACACCACGGCAGCTCTGCCAGCGGCCCTCGTTGTTGACGTACGTCCCGGCACTCTCGCCGAAAGCGCCCATCGGCAGCAGGACGTCGGCCTGGGCGCGCAGCTGCTCGTCGGCGAAGGCCGTGATGGCCACCACCTCTTCGGCCTGCTCCATGGCCTGCCGGGCGGCCTGCGGATCCCATAGATCGCGGGTCGGCTCGACGTTCAGCAGCAGATACCCCTTGAGCCCGGCGCGCAGCATGGCGTCGGCGCTGCGTCCGGCCGGCTGTGCCGCCACGCCGCCGGCCTGACGATGTGGCACCGCGCCGGCCAACCAGCCGCCGGCGGTATTGCCGGCCTCGGCGAGAACCCCGAGGCGCCCGCCGCAGAACTCCGCGATACAGCTGCCCAGGGCCCGCAACGCGGCAGCCTGCGGATGACTGCTGGCGAGGTTGCCGAGCAGCACCGTGGGCCGCTGCGCCGCGGCCAACCGGCGCGCCACCTCGCGGGCGTGATCCGTCACCGGTCCGGCCACGGCAGCCAATTCGTCGGGCAGCGAGCGCCCGGCTCCCTCGGCCACTGCCACCGCCACCGCGCCGAACTCGGCAACCAGCTGCGCCGGCGCAACGGCCTGCTCTGAGGCCAGCGGCAGGTTCCAATCGAACCCCCGGGGGTTCAGGGCCATGATCTGCGCGCCCGAACGCGCGGCCTTGCGCAGGCGGTGGTTGATCAGCGGCTGCTCGTGTCGGGTATAGGCCCCGACCAGCAGCGCCGCATCGACCTGCTCGAGCTCGGCGATCTCCTGCCCGAGATAGGGGAAGGGCGGTGCCTGTTCCTGGTCCGAGGTGTCCACCTCGCGGAGCCGGTGGTCGACGTTCCCGCTCCCCAGACCGCGCAGCAGTCGCGCCGCCAGGTAGAGTTCCTCGAGGGTGGCGCTCGGCGCCAGCAGCCCGCCCAGACCATCAGCGCCGTGGCGCTGGACGACCCCCTGCAGGGCCCCCGCGGCGCGATCGAGTGCCGTCTCCCAGGGCACCTCGTGCCAACGGCCGTCGCGCTTGATCATCGGCTGCACAAGCCGGTCGGCGTGGTCGACCCCCTCAATGGCGAACCGGTCGCGGTCGGCGATCCAGGTCTCGTTGATGGCCTCGTTCTCGCGCGGCACCGCCCGCTGGATACGTCCGCGCAGGGTGTGCAGCGCCAGGTTCGAGCCGACCCCGTCGTGGGGGGAGACCGCTGGGAAGCTGAGCAGCTCCCACGGACGGGCCCGGAAACGGAACGGCTTGTTGGTCAGCGCTCCAACCGGGCAGAGGTCGATCACGTTGCCGGAGAGCTCCGAGCTTAGACCCGTTTCCAGGTAGGTCGAGATCTCCATGTGCTCGCCCCGCCCCATGCCACCGAGTTCCTTCTGCCCGGCCACCTCGTCGAGGAAGCGCACACAGCGGGTGCAGTGGATGCAGCGGGTCATCTCCGTGGCGACCAGCGGGCCAAGGTCCTCGTCGGCCACGGAGCGTTTGCCTTCGGTAAAGCGCGAGATCCCGCGGCCGTACCCCATGGAGATGTCCTGCAACTCGCACTCGCCGCCCTGGTCGCAGATTGGGCAGTCGAGCGGGTGGTTGATCAGCAGGAACTCCATCACCCCGCGCTGCGCCTTGATCGCCGTCGCCGATGTAGTGCGCACCACCATGCCGTCAGCCACTGGCGTGGCGCACGCCGGCAGCGGTTTCGGCGCCTTCTCGACCTCGACGAGGCACATCCGACAGTTGGCCACCACCGAGAGGTGCTTGTGGTAGCAGAACCGCGGGACGTGGATCCCGTGACGGTCGGTGGCCTGAATCAGCATCTCGCCCTTGCGGGCCTCGATGGAGCACCCATCGACCTCGATGGTGACCGTCTCCTCGTTTGCGCTCATGCCGCTGCCTCCACCGGGGATCGACCGTGCTCGATGTAGTGCTCGAACTCGTGCCGGAAGTGCTGGATGAAGCTCTGCACCGGAGTTGCCGCCGCATCACCGAAGGCGCAGATGGTGTGCCCGGCGATCTGCCCCGGCACCTCCTCGAGCATGCGTAGGTCGTCGTGGGTGCCGCGCCCCTCATGGATCCGCTGGACCGCGCGATAGAGCCAGCCGGTGCCTTCACGACACGGCGTGCACTGCCCGCAGGACTCGGCGTAATAGAAGCGCGTGATACGGGCGAGGATGCGCACCATGTCCGTGGTATCGTCCATCACCACCACGGCCCCGGAGCCGAGCATGGAGCCGGCTGCAGCAATGCTGTCGTAGTCCATGTCGGTCTCGAGCATGGTCTCGCCGGGGACCACCGGCGTCGAGCTGCCGCCGGGGATCACCGCCTTGAGCCGGCGACCACCACGCACACCGCCGGCCATCTCCAGTAGCTCGCGGAAGGGGATGCCCATCGGGATCTCGTAGTTGCCGGGGCGCTCGACGTGACCGGAGACGGAGAAGATCTTCTCGCCGCCGTTGTTCGGCCTACCGAGGTTGAGGAACCAGTCGGCGCCATTGCGGATGACCGCAGGCACCGAGGCGAGGGTCTCGGTGTTGTTGATGGTCGTCGGCTTGCCGTAGATGCCGACCTGCGCCGGGAAAGGCGGCTTGTATCGGGGCTGGCCCTTCTTGCCCTCGAGCGACTCCATGAGTGCCGACTCTTCGCCGCAGATATAGGCGCCGGCACCGTAGTGGTTGTGGAGCTGAAAATCGAAGCCCGAGTCGAGGATGTTCTGCCCCAGGTAGCCGGCCTGGTGGGCCTCGGCCACCGCCTGCTCCATACGCTCGAACGGCTCGTGATGGAATTCGCCGCGCAGGTAGTTGTAGCCGACGCTCGCGCCCATGGCGTAGCCGGCGATGATCATCCCCTCGACCACCGCATGCGGGTTGAAACGCAGGATGTCGTGATCCTTGCAGGTTCCCGGTTCGGACTCATCCGAGTTGCAGATCAGGTACTTCTGCCCGGCACTGTCGCGGGGCATGAACCCCCACTTGATCCCCGGCGGGAAGCCGGCACCGCCCCGACCGCGCAGGGCGCTCTGCTTGACCTCGTCGATGACCTCCTGGGGCGACATGGGCGTGCGCAGCACGCGCTCGAGGGCCTTGTAGCCACCCACCTTGCGGTAGGTCTCCAGGCTCCACGGCTCGTCATAGCCCAGGGTCGTATAACAAACTTGGTTGACCATGACCCCTCCGCGCCCTGCGGCTCAGCTCAGCCCGTCGAGGATCTCGTCGATCCGCTCGCGGGTCAGATGGGTGTAGTAGTGCCCGTCGACGACCATCATCGGCGCCCGCGTGCAGGCGGCCAGGCACTCCTCCTCGCGCACCAGCGTGATGCGTCCGTCCGGCGTCGTCTCGCCGAGCCGGATCCCGAGCTTCTCCTCGGCGTAGGCCACCAGCTCATCGGCGCCGTTGAGACAGCACGAAATATTGGTGCAGATATTGACCTTGTGCCGGCCCACCGGCTCATCGAGGTGAAACATGGAGTAGAAGGTCGCCACCTCGAAGGCGCTGGCCCGGGGCATGCCGATGTAGTCTGCGGCCGCCGCCACGTGACGCCGCTCCAGCCAGCCGCCGTTATCATCCTGCAGGATGTGCAGCGCCGGGATGATCGCCGACGCCCGCCCCTGCTCGTCATCGGGATACTTAGCCAGCCAGTGGTCGATACGCCGGCACTGGTCCGCGCTCAGGGTCTCTGCTGCCACCGTCTGCTCCGTCACCGATCCACCTCCCCGAACACCACATCCAGCGAGCCGATCAGGGTCACCACGTCCGCCAGCATGTAGCCGCGGATCATCTCGTCAGTAGCCGCCAGGTGGTAGTAGCACGGCGGCCGGACCTTTAAGCGGTACGGCTTGTTGGCGCCGTCCGAGATCAGGTAGACGCCAAACTCACCCTTGGGCGCCTCTACCGCGGCGTAAACCTCGCCGGGCGGCGTGCAGTACCCCTCGGTGAAGAGCTTGAAGTGGTGGATGAGCGACTCCATGTCGTCTTTCATCTCTTCCCGGGTCGGGGGGGTCACCTTCGGATCGTCGACCCGCACCGGGCCCGGGTTGTCGCGCAGCCAGTCCACGCACTGCTTGATAATGCGCACCGACTGGCGCATCTCCTCGACACGCACCAAGTAGCGGTCGTAGGAGTCACCGTTGACGCCGACCGGGATGTCGAAGTCGACCCGGTCGTAGGCGGCGTAAGGCTGTTTCTTGCGCAGGTCCCAGGCCACTCCGGAGCCGCGCAGCAGCGGACCGGTAAAGCCGAGTTCCACGGCACGCTCGGCGGAGACCGGGCAGATGTCCACCAGTCGCTGCTTCCAGATCCGGTTCTCGGTCAGCAGCGTCTCGTACTCGTCCACGCAGGCGGGGAAGCGCTCGCAAAAGTCGTCGAGAAAGTCGAGCACCGAGCCCTCGCGGGCGCGGTTCATCTCACGCAACTCCTTCTCGCTGCGGTAGGGCGAGGGCTCGTATTTGGGCATCTGGTCGGGCAGGTCGCGGTGCACCCCGCCCGGGCGGTAGTAGGTCGCGTGCATCCGCGCGCCCGAGACCGCCTCGTAGACATCCATGAGATCCTCGCGCTCGCGGAAGGTATACAGGAACGCGGTCATGGCGCCGACGTCGAGCCCGTGCCCGCCGAGCCACATCAGGTGGTTCAAGATGCGGGTGACCTCGTCCATCATCGTGCGGATATACTGCGCCCGCAGCGGCGGCTCGATACCGAGCAGTTTCTCGATCGCGCGCACATAGCCGTGCTCGTTGCACATCATCGAGACGTAGTCGAGCCGGTCCATGTAGCCGATGGACTGATTGTACGGCTTGGATTCGGCCAGCTTCTCCGTCGCCCGGTGCAGCAGACCGATGTGGGGGTCGGCGCGGCGCACCGTTTCCCCCTCCATCTCCAGCACCAGGCGCAGCACCCCGTGCGCCGCCGGGTGCTGCGGGCCGAAGTTCAGGGTATAGCTCTGGAACTCAGCCATCGGCTTGTCCCTCCGTGCCTTCCGCCTTGTGCGGTGCGGCGTAACGGTTGTCTTCGCGGATCACCCGCGGCACGAGCACCCGCGGCTCGATCTCCACCGGCCCGTAGACGACACGCCCCTTCTCGGGGTCGTAGCGCGGCTCTACGTTGCCGATCAGCGGGAAGTCCTTGCGGAAGGGGTGCCCGACAAAACCGTAATCGGTGAGGATCCGGCGCAGATCCGGGTGGCCTTCGAAAACGATACCGTACAGGTCGAAAGCCTCCCTTTCGGCCCAATTGGCGGACGGCCAGAGGCCCGACACAGAGGGCAATACCGGCAGGTCGTCATCCTCGGCGAAGCAGCGCACGCGAAGGCGCTGATTGTGCGTCAACGACAGCAGCTGATAGACCGCCGCGAAACGCCGGCCGGTCCGCTCCTCGATCGACTGCACCCCGTAGATGCCGGTCAGGCCCAGACGCCCAAACCCCGGCTCGGTCACCCCGCGGCTGAAGCCTGTCCCGGTCGCCGACTCGGTGATCCACTCATCCTGGCCGTAGGCGGCGTAGTCGACCCCGGCGACATCGGACAGCTGCTCGAAACGCCAATCGGCGGCATCACGCAGCTCGGTCATCACCGCAACCAACTCGGCGGGCCGGACCTCCAGCGTCACCTCGCCGCGCTCGAGCCAGCAATCGGTCAAACGACCACCGAAATGGCCGCGGAGCTGCTCCAACAGGCTCTCGGGCTCAGCCATGACTCTCCCTCAACGTGCGATGGTATTGGTCCGGCGGATCTTGTTCTGCAGCTGCAGGATGCCGTAGTACAGGGCCTCGGCCGTGGGTGGACAACCGGGGACGTAGATGTCCACGGGGACGATGCGGTCGCAGCCGCGCGTCACCGAGTAGGAGTAGTGGTAGTACCCCCCGCCGTTGGCACACGACCCCATGGAGATCACCCACTTCGGCTCCGGCATCTGGTCGTAGACCTTGCGCAGCGCCGGGGCCATCTTGTTGCAGAGCGTGCCGGCGACAATCATCACATCAGACTGCCGCGGGCTGGGCCGGAAGATCAGACCGTTGCGGTCCATGTCGTAGCGCCCCGCGGCGGTGTGCATCATCTCGACGGCACAGCAGGCCAGGCCGAAGGTCATGGGCCACAGGGAGCCGGTCCGCGCCCAGTTGATCAGCTTATCCGCGGAGGTCGTCACGTACCCCCGCTCCAGGATGCCTTCTACTCCCATTCCAGCGCCCCTTTACGCCACTCGTAGAGCAAACCGATCACGAGAAGCCCGACAAATAGGCCCATGGCCAAGATGCCGAACAGCCCAATGTCGTCCAACACAACTGCCCAAGGGAAGAGGAAGGCGATCTCGAGATCGAAGAGGATGAACAGAATGGCGACGAGGTAATAGCGCACGTCGAACTTCATGCGCGAATCCTCGAAGGCCTCGAAGCCGCACTCGTAAGGCGACTGCTTTTCCGGATCTTCACGCCGAGGACCGAGCACGAACCCGGCAGCCAGAGGCAGGACGCCGAAGACGAGCCCGACGACAATGAAGAGCAGAACCGGGAGGTAATTCTCTAGCATCGTTCGCCGCTCCGCTGGTGAGAACACGGGACCGGTGCCCCGCCCCCGTGTCGAACATCGCTGGAGTTTACGGAGCGGTCTCTCTCCGTGTCAACTCAG
This sequence comes from Halorhodospira sp. 9621, assembly GCF_022228055.1. Lineage (NCBI taxonomy): Bacteria > Pseudomonadati > Pseudomonadota > Gammaproteobacteria > Chromatiales > Ectothiorhodospiraceae > Halorhodospira > Halorhodospira sp. 9621. Next base: position 93,385 of record NZ_JAJNRD010000006.1, on the reverse strand, counting down.
CGGCTTTTTTAACTTCCTGATTTTAAAGACGTTATCGTGCCGACAAACGATCGTGACGGTTGCGGGAAATCAATCCCGCCAACCGGCGTGACCAGACAGGGACGATCAGGGTGCGGGATATCGCGCGAGTGCGCGCTGAGGAAGGAGAGATATAGATGGTGCCGAAGGCCGGACTCGAACCGGCACGGCTTTCGCCACCGCCCCCTCAAGACGGCGTGTCTACCAGTTCCACCACTTCGGCACGTAGACAGTTGCGGTTGGGCGTTTACTCTGCCCCAACGCGGGAGGCATGATAGCAACCCTGATCCCGCGATTCAATCCCGCAATCGCGGAAAAGGGGCTACTCCGCTTCACCCTCTTCCGCAGGCGCGTCCGGCTCCACCGGCTGACCCGGCGCCTCAGGCGCGGGGGCCTCCTGCTCCGCCGGCATGTCCGGAGCCGCCGGCGCCTCCGGATCCTCCTCTTCCGTCTCTTCCTCGCTCTCGAGCACGTCGTCGTCGCCAATCACCGAAGCGCCGCCGCCGATCCCCTGCGAGGCGATCACCGCCAGCCCCAGGCTGGTCAGGAAGAAGGTCGTACCCAGGGTCGCAATCAGCTTGGTCATGAAGGTCGCTGCGCCGCGCGAGCCGAAGACGGTGCTCGAGGCACCGCTGCCGAAGGCGGCTCCCATGTCAGCGCCCTTCCCCTGGTTCAGCAGGACCAGCACCACCAGGGCAACGGCGATGACGATATGGACGGCAAGCAACGCTTCAAACATGGGTCTACCTCAGCCCTCCGCGGCTGCGTTGTAAATCGAAAGGAAGCTGTCGGGATCCAGCGACGCGCCACCGATCAGACCGCCGTCGATATCCGGCTGGGCCAGGAGCTCGGCGGCATTGTCCGCCTTCATGCTGCCCCCGTAGAGGATGCGCAGCTGGTCGGCCACCTCATTGCCATCGCGCTCCGCAACGCGCTGACGGATGAAAGCGTGCACCGCCTGCGCCTGTTCCGGGGTTGCGGTCCGCCCGGTCCCAATGGCCCAGACCGGCTCATAGGCGATGACCGCCCCCTGGAAGGCCGCCCCGTCCACGGCGTCGATGGCAGCGTCGAGCTGTTCACCTACCACAGTCTCGGTGCGCTCGGCATCTCGCTCGGCCAGGGTCTCGCCAACGCACAGGATCGGGGTCAGCCCGGCATTGCGCGCCGCCACGAACTTGCCGGCCACCCGGCCGTTGTCCTCGCCGTAGAGCGTCCGACGCTCCGAGTGCCCGACGATCACGTAACGGCACCCCGCCTCGAGCAGCATGCCCGCCGACACTTCGCCGGTGTAGGCGCCCGACTCGTACTCGCTGACGTCCTGCGCACCCAGCGCCACACCGAATGGCAGCTGCGATGCGGCCGCCGCGAGCAAGGGATACGGCGGGCAGACCGCCAGCTCGGCATCGCCACCGCTGTCGGCAGCGTGCTCCGCAACGCGGCGGACCAGATCCTGGTCGCCGTTCATCTTCCAGTTACCAGCAATGATCTTACGCCGCATGCCTAGACCCAACCCTGTCTATGGATTCCTGTGAAGCTGACGAAGCCTATCTACACAAGCGACTGAAATCAAATCGGGTCGGTGGCCGCACCCCGGGCCGCGCTGGCCACGGTCTCCGCCAGCGACTCGACCAGGCGATCCACCTGCGCCCCGTCGGCGCCCTCGACCATCACCCGCAGCAGCGGCTCTGTCCCCGACGGACGCAACAACACCCGCCCCCGTTCGCCGAGCTCTTGCTCGGCCTCGCTGACCGCTTCGTTGACCGCCGGCAACCCGAGTACGTCCACGCCACGCTCGATCGGCACATTGACCAGACGCTGTGGATAGTACTGCATCCCGGCGACCAGCTCATCCAGCGGCCGGCCGGTGGTCACCATGGCCTCGAGCACCTGCAGCGCCGAGATCAGCCCGTCGCCGGTGGTGGTCCGATCCAGGCAGATGATATGACCGGAGGACTCACCGCCCAGCACACCGCCGACCTGCAGCAGCCGCTCGAGGACATAACGGTCGCCCACCCGGGTCCGCTCCAGGGGAAGCCCCAGCTCCTGCAGCGCCACCTCCAGGCCGAGGTTGGTCATTTGGGTGCCGACCACCGGTCCGCACGCCTGACCACGGGCCACCCGGGCCGTAGCGATGATATAGAGCAGACCATCGCCATCGATCAGGCGGCCGGACCGGTCGGCCATGATCACCCGGTCGCCGTCGCCGTCGAACGCCACACCGACATCCGCGGACTCGTCCACCACCCGCCGGCACAGACGCTCCGGGTGCTGGGAGCCGTGATCGACATTGATGTTCAGCCCGTCCGGCTCGTGGCCGATGAGCACCACCTCGGCACCCAGCTCGCGGAGCACCGCCGGTGCCGCCTGGTAGGTGGCACCGTGGGCGCAGTCAACCACGACCCGGAGACCGCGCAGGTCGATGCGCCGACCCACAGAGCCCTTGCAGAACTCGATGTACCGCCCGACCGCGTCGTTGATACGGGTCGCGCGGCCCAGCTCCTGGCAGGGGACCATCTGCGGCGGCCCGTCCTGGAGCAGTCGCTCGATGGCCTCTTCGGTGGCGTCGTCGAGCTTGTAGCCATCCGGGCCGAAGAACTTGATCCCGTTATCGTAATGCGGGTTGTGCGAGGCGCTGATGACGACACCGGCCCGGGCATGGAGGGTCCGCGTCAGGTAGGCAATGGCCGGGGTCGGCATGGGCCCGAGCATCAGACTGTGCACGCCGGCGGCCGCGAAACCGGCCTCGAGGGCGGACTCGAACATGTACCCGGACAGCCGGGTGTCCTTGCCGATGACCACCTTGCGCTGCCCCTCGCCGACGAGGACACGGCCAGCCGCCCAGCCCAGCCTGAGGACGAAGTCCGGGGTGATCGGCGCCTCGCCGACCCGCCCGCGGATGCCATCGGTTCCGAAATAGATTCTCTGCTCGGCCAAGTCCGTGTTCCCTTTCAGTGCACTTGCCTAGGCGCTCGCGGCCGTCGCTGCCACCCGCACCGCGTCGGCGGTCGCCCCAACATCGTGGGCACGGATGATCCGTGCCCCCTGGAACACGGCGACGGCCGCCGCCGCCAGGCTGCCTGGCAACCGCTCCTCCACCGGGCGATCCAGCAGTTTGCCGATCATGGACTTGCGCGACATGCCGACGAGCACCGGTGGTCCGAGCGCCACGATCCGATCCAGGTGCCGGAGCAGCTGGTAGTTGTGCTCCAGCGTCTTACCGAAACCGAACCCCGGATCGAGCAGCATGCGCTCGCGTGGCAGCCCGGCCTCCTCGGCGGCGGCCATCCGTTCCGCCAAGCATTCGGCCACCTCGGTCACCACGTCATTGTAGCTCGGCGCATCCTGCATGGTCCGGGGCTGACCCTGCATGTGCATCAGACACACTGGGACGCCCAGCCCGGCGGCTGCCTCCGCGGCCCCCGGCTCCTGCAGCGCACGGATGTCGTTGATCAAACCCGCCCCGGCGGCTACCGCCTCGCGAGCCACCTCGGGCTTGTAGGTGTCCACGGAGATCGGGCAATCGACCTCGCGGGCCAGGGCCTCGACGACCGGGACCACTCGCTCAAGCTCCTGCTCCAGCGGCACCGGCGGCGCACCGGGGCGGCTCGACTCGCCTCCGACATCGATCAGGTCGGCGCCCTCGGCCACCATCCGCCGGGCATGGGCGCGCGCCTGCTCCAGGTCGAGGAAGTGGCCCCCGTCCGAAAAGGAGTCCGGGGTCACGTTGAGCACGCCCATAACCCGCGGCCGATCTAACGAGAGGGGGCGGCCCCCGCAATGGAGAACCGCCCCGTCGGACAACGCCACCATCAGTGTTCGCCTACGGGTCCGCCGATGGGTCCCTCGCGGCCGTCGTCCTTGCCATCCGTTTCGGCCTGGTCGTCAACCCCGACCGTCTCGCCCTCGTCGGTGGAGCCACCGCCCTGATCGCGATCCTGCCACCCCTTGGGCGGCCGGGGCTCCTTGCCCTGCATGATGTCATCGATCTGGTCGCGGTCGATGGTCTCGTACTTCATCAGGGCATCGGCCATGATATGGAGCTTTTCCAGGTTCTCCTGGAGGATCTTCTCCGCGGCGGTGTAGTTGCTGTCGATCACCGCCCGGACCTCCTCGTCGATGGCGTGCTGCGTCTCGTCCGAGACCTCCTTCTGCTGCGCCATCGAGCGGCCGAGGAAGACTTCGCCCTCCTCTTCGCCGTAGGCAAGCGGGCCAAGCCGCGCCGAGAGCCCCCACTTGGTGACCATGTTGCGGGCAATCTCGGTGGCCCGCTGGATGTCGTTCTGGGCACCGGTGGTGACCCGGTCGTTGCCAAAGATCAGCTCCTCGGCGATCCGGCCGCCAAAGAGGCTGGCAATCATGCTGTCCAGGCGCTGCTTGGTGTAGCTGTACCGATCCTCTTCCGGGAGGAACATGGTCACGCCCAACGCACGACCGCGTGGGATGATCGTCACCTTATGGACCGGATCATGCTCCGGGGTGCGCAGGCCGACGATGGCGTGCCCAGCCTCGTGGTAGGCCGTGAGCTTCTTCTCGTCTTCCTTCATCACCATGGACTTGCGCTCGGAGCCCATCATGATCTTGTCCTTGGCCTGCTCGAAGTCCGTCTGATCGACGGCCTCCTTGTTGGCCCGCGCTGCGAACAGCGCCGCCTCGTTGACCAAGTTCTGCAGATCGGCCCCGGAGAAGCCCGGCGTTCCGCGGGCGATGATCTCGGGCCGGACGTCGTCGGCCATGGGCACCTTGCGCATGTGCACGTTCAGGATCTGCTCGCGTCCGCGCACATCCGGCAGCGGAACCACCACCTGGCGGTCGAAGCGGCCGGGGCGCAGCAGTGCCGGGTCGAGCACGTCCGGCCGGTTGGTGGCGGCGATGACGATGATGCCCTCGCTGCCCTCGAAACCGTCCATCTCGACGAGCATCTGATTTAGCGTCTGCTCGCGCTCGTCGTGACCACCACCGAGCCCGGCGCCGCGTTGACGGCCGACGGCGTCCAGCTCATCGATGAAGATGATGCACGGCGCCTGCTTCTTGGCCTGCTGGAACATGTCCCGCACCCGGGAGGCGCCGACGCCGACGAACATCTCGACGAAGTCCGACCCGGAGATGGAGAAGAACGGCACCCGCGCCTCGCCGGCGATGGCCTTGGCGAGCAGGGTCTTGCCGGTTCCCGGCGGCCCGACCATGAGCACGCCGCGCGGGATGGTCCCGCCGAGCTTCTGGAACTTGCTTGGGTCGCGCAGGAAGTCCACAAGCTCCTTGACGTCCTCCTTGGCCTCGTCGCAGCCGGCCACGTCCGAGAAGCTGTGCTTGCTCTGCTCCTCGGTCATCATCTTGGCCTTGCTCTTGCCGAAGGACATCGCCCCGCGGCCGCCACCGCCTCCCTGCATCTGGCGCATGAAGTAGATCCACACGGCGATCAGCAGCAGGAAGGGCGTCCACGAGATGAGGATCTGCAGGAGCATGCTGTCTTCCTCAGCCCGCTCCGCATCGATGGTGACGCCGTGCTCGAGCAGTTCGCCGATCAGCGCCCGGTTGTCCACCTCGGGGTTGAAGGTCAGGTACTCGTTGCCGTCGGCGTGCTGGATGGTGATCTCCTCGCCCCGGATCAGCACCTCGCGGATATTGCCGCGCTCGACCTCGTTGAGGAACTCGGAGTAGGGGACCTTCTCGGTCACATCCGCCGACTGCTCCTGGAAGTTGCTGAATACGGACATCAGCACGACGGCGATGATGACCCAAAGGATCAGATTCTTGGCCATGTCGCTCACGGCGTCACCTCAATCTGCCTGAATGCGGCACCTGATAGGCACCTTACTATACCGTCGGACCGCGAGCCAGAAGGTAGACCTCCCGACTGCCCGACCTGGAGGCGTCCGGTTTGCGAGAGAGGACGCGGGAGAAGCGCCGTGTCAGCTCGCCGCGGAACGTGTCGAACCCCTCGCCGTGGAAGACCTTGACGAGGAAGTCACCATCCTTATGCAAGAATTGACCGGCAAAGTCGGCGGCGAGTTCCGCCAGCCCCATCGCCGCCGGCTGATCCACCGCGCTGTGCCCGGTCAGATTCGGCGCCATGTCGGAGAGCACCACATCCACCGGGCGCCCGCCCAGCGCGGTCTCCACGGCGCGCAGCCCGTCGTCGGTGGAAAAGTCGGCGTGGACGAACGTAACCCCGGGCAGGGGTTCCATCTCCAGCAGGTCGATGGCGACGACCAACCCCGACGCGCCCACCTTCGGCGCCGCCAGCTGCGACCACCCACCGGGTGCGGCGCCCAGGTCAACAACCACCTGACCGGGGCGCAGGAGCCCGTCGCGCTGGTCGATCGCCTCGAGCTTAAGTGCTGCCCGCGAGCGCCACCCCTCAGCACGGGCACGGCGGACGAACGGATCGCTTTCGTGCCGGCTCCGCCGGGCCCGGGAGTTGCAACCGCTGCGCCGCCGCCTACAGGCCGCCATGCCCGCCCCCTTCCGCCACGCGGCGGCGCGCCACGGCACGTGCGCGCAGCACGACCCAGCCGGCACCCAGGCTGGCGACCACCAGCACGCCGAGCGCCTCCTGCCAGGCGGCGAGATCGAGACCCAGCGTCAGGAAGTACGCCGAGATGATCACCAGCACCACCACACCCAGCTCGATCTTGACCTCGCGCAGCGGCCCGCCGCTTGCCCGGACCACGCCACGGCGTGATAGCCTTCTTGCTTTATCGTCACCAGGCACCAAACACCTCCATGCATCTAGATCCGGATCAACTCAAGCAACTCCGCCGGCTCGGCCACGCCCTCAAGCCCGTCGTCCTGACCGGGGCCGCCGGCCTCAGCGAGGGGGTCCTGGAGGAGATTGAGCGTGCCCTGGACGACCACGAGCTGATCAAGGTGAAGCTCGCCGGCGCCAGCAAGGAGGAGCGCCAGGCCATGACCGAGGAGATTGCCGAACAGACCGGGGCGATCGTGGTCCAGACCATCGGGCGGATCGTCCTGCTCTATCGAGAGAACCCGGAGAAGAGCCAAGTCCTGATCTGAGCTCCCGCGCGGTAGACGCTCAGCGTCCCTGTTCCGCGGTGTCGACGGCATCACCGTCACCTGCCGCCAGCCGCGGTTCGATCCCGCCGAGTACCAGGACCAGCGCAATGGCACTGGCCACGAAGTAGAGGCTTTCGGCGGCACGCAGGGCCGAGAGGTACCCGACTTCACCGGCCTGCTCAGTTAAAACCGCCATCGGTGGCCGCACCCAGAACTCTCCCACCGCCAGCACGACCGCCAACAGCACCAGCAGCCACAGCCGCCAGTGGGCCGCCAGCGGACGGATCCGGTGGCGCAACTGTGTCGGTATCAGCAGCGCGGCACACACCAGGGCGATCCAAGCCACCAGGCCGGTGATCTCGCCGACCAACGCCGCCGCCTGGGCGGTGTCCTCCAGCGTGCGAAACAGCAATGGCGAGACGATGTAGCCGACGCTCCACAGCGCGCCGGCCAGCATCGTCAGCGCCACCCGCTCGGCCGCGCGGATCAGCACCGCACCTCCACCGCCGGGCCGCTGCGGGCAAGCTGCCCGCACCTACTCATAGCGGACCTCGACGATCTCATAGGTCCGCTCACCGCCCGGGGCCTGCACCACGGCCTCGTCACCCTCCTCCTTGCCGATCAGCGCGCGGGCGATGGGCGAGTTGACCGAGATGAGGTGCTGCTTGATGTCCGCCTCGTCCTCGCCAACGATCTGATAGCTGACCGTCTCCTCGGTGTCGGTGTCCTCGAGCGCCACGGTCGCCCCGAAGACGATCTTCGGGGCCGCCTGCACCGTCGCCGGGTCAATGATCTGGGCGTTGGACAGTTTGCCCTCGATCTCCTGGATACGGCCCTCAATAAAACTCTGCTGCTCGCGCGCGGCGTGATACTCGGCGTTCTCTTTTAGGTCGCCGTGTTCCCGCGCCTCGGCAATCGCCTGGATGACCCGCGGGCGATCCTCGTGCTTGAGCCGCTGAAGCTCCTCACGCAGCTTCTCTGCGCCACGAACCGTCAACGGTATCTTGCTCATCCCGTCATCTCCCTGTGCAGGGCGTGAAGGGGGCGGGCCTCCCAGTCCTTCATGTGATCCAGTGCCAGGCACGTGGCCCGGGCACCCGCGATGGTCGTCGTGTAGCAGACCTTGCGCTGCAGCGCCTCGCGGCGGATCGAGTAGGAGTCGGCAATGGCCTGCCGCCCCTCGGTGGTATTCACGATCAGATCGATCTCGTCGTTCTTGATGGCGTCCACGACATGCGGCCGACCCTCGATGACCTTGTTGATCCGGCGCACCTCCAGGCCCGCCTCCTCGAGGGCGGCCGCGGTGCCATGGGTGGCGATCAAGCGAAAGCCGCGCCGAACCAGGTCCCGCGCCACCTCGACCGCTGCCTCCTTGTCCACCTCACGCACACTGACAAAGGCACAGCCGCCCCGCGGCAGGGTCACCCCCGCAGCCAGCTGAGCCTTCGCGTAGGCCTCCCCGAAACAGGCGCCAATACCCATCACTTCGCCGGTAGACTTCATCTCCGGACCGAGGATGGGATCGACACCGGGGAACTTGAGGAACGGGAAGACCGCCTCTTTTACGGAATAGTAGTTAGGGATGACCTCGTTCACCACCCCCTGCTCCGCCAGGGTGCGGCCGGCCATGCAGCGGGCGGCCACCTTGGCCAGCGGCACGCCACACGCCTTGGCGACGTAGGGCACGGTCCGCGAGGCGCGCGGGTTGACCTCCAGTAGGAAGATGCGCTGCCCCTGGATGGCGAACTGCACGTTCATCAGCCCGACCACCCCGAGCTCCCGGGAGAGCAGGCGCACCTGCTCGCGGATCCGATCCTGCACATCCTGCCCCAGCGTGTAGGGCGGGATAGAGCAGGCGGAGTCGCCGGAGTGGACGCCGGCCTGCTCGATATGCTGCATGATGCCGCCAATCACCACCTGATCGCCGTCGCTGACGGCGTCCACGTCGACCTCCACGGCATCGTCGAGGAAGCGGTCAAGCAGCACCGGCGAGTTGTGCGAAACCCGCACGGCCTCGTTCATGTACTGGCGCAGCTCGCTCTCCTCGTAGACGATCTCCATCGCCCGACCACCAAGGACGTACGAGGGGCGCACCACCAGCGGATAACCGATCTCGGCAGCCAGCTGCAGGGCCTCGGTCTCCGTGCGGGCGGTGCGGTTCGGCGGCTGCATCAGATCGATGCGGCCGATCATGTCCTGGAAGCGCTCCCGGTCCTCGGCCAGATCGATGGAGTCCGGGGTCGTACCGATGATCGGCGTCCCGGCGGCCTCGAGTTCGCGGGCGAGCTTCAGCGGCGTCTGCCCGCCGTACTGGACGATCACCCCGTCCGGCTGCTCCGTCTCGACCACCTCCAGCACGTCCTCCAGGGTCAACGGCTCGAAGTAAAGCCGATCCGAGGTGTCGTAGTCGGTGGAGACGGTCTCGGGGTTGCAGTTGACCATGATGGTCTCGTAGCCGTCATCGCGAAGGGCCAGCGAGGCGTGGACGCAGCAATAGTCGAACTCGATCCCCTGCCCGATACGGTTCGGCCCGCCGCCGAGAACCATGATCTTCTTGCGTCCGCTCGGCTCTGCCTCGCACTCCTCCTCGTAGGTGGAGTAGAGGTAGGCGGTGGCGGTGGGGAACTCGGCGGCGCAGGAGTCCACCCGCTTGAACACCGGCCGCACGCCCAGATCGCGGCGGCGCTGGCGCACCTGGGACTCCTTGACGCCCCACAGGGCCGCCAGACGGGCATCGGAGAAACCGCGCCGCTTGAGGCGCAGCAGCGCCCCGGCATCACAGTCGTCCAGGGTCGAGGCGGCGACCTCCCCCTCCACGGCGATCAGCTCCTCGACCTGCGCGAGGAACCACGGGTCGATGGCCGTCATGCCGTGGACCTCATCGAGGGTGAAGCCGACCCGGAACGCATCCCCCAGGTGCAGCACCCGATCCGGGGTCGGCTGACGCAGCGAGTGGCGCACCGTATCGCGCACGTCCGTGCGACTGTGGTCCAGCCGCTCGTCGAGCCCGGACAGATCCTGCTCCAGTCCCCGCAGGGCCTTCTGGAAAGACTCCTGGAAGGTCCGTCCGATGGCCATGACCTCGCCCACGGACTTCATCTGGGTCGTCAGGTAGCAGTCGGCCTGCGGGAATTTCTCAAACGTGAAACGCGGGATCTTGGTGACGACGTAGTCGATCGTCGGCTCGAAGGAGGCCGGGGTGGCACCACCGGTGATCTCGTTGCGCAGTTCATCGAGGGTGTAGCCGACGGCCAGCTTGGCCGCCACTTTGGCGATGGGGAAGCCGGTCGCCTTGGAGGCCAGCGCCGACGAGCGCGACACCCGCGGGTTCATCTCGATGATCACCATGCGCCCGTTGTCCGGGTTGATGGCGAACTGGACGTTGGAGCCGCCGGTCTCCACGCCGATCTCCCGCAGCACCGCCAGCGATGCGTCGCGCATCAGCTGGTATTCCTTGTCGCTGAGGGTCTGCGCAGGGGCCACCGTGACCGAATCACCGGTGTGCACCCCCATGGGATCGAGGTTCTCGATGGAGCAGATGATGATGGCGTTGTCGTGGCGATCGCGCACGACCTCCATCTCGTACTCCTTCCAGCCGAGGACCGACTCCTCGAGCTGCACCTCGTTGGTGTAGGAGAGGTCGAGGCCGCGCTCGACGATCTCGTGAAACTCCTCCCGGTTGTAGGCGATGCCGCCGCCGGAGCCGCCCAGGGTATAGGACGGGCGGATGATGACCGGGAAGCCGATCCGTGCCTGCGCCGCCTGGGCCTCGGCCATAGAGCGGGCGATCTCGGCGCGCGGCGACTCGAGCCCGATCCGCGACATGGCGGCGCGAAACGCCTCGCGCTCCTCGGCCTTGTCGATCGCCTCACGGGTGGCGCCGATCATCTCAACACCGAAGCGCTCCAGCACGCCGTGCTTGACCAGGTCGAGGGCGCAGTTGAGCGCCGTCTGCCCACCCATGGTCGGCAGGACCGCATCGGGCTGCTCGCGCTCGATGATCCGCGAGACCGTCTGCCACTCCACCGGCTCGATATAGACCGCATCGGCGGTCTCCGGGTCGGTCATGATGGTCGCCGGGTTGGAGTTGACCAGGATGACCCGGTAGCCCTCCTCACGCAGCGCCTTGCACGCCTGCGCCCCGGAGTAGTCGAACTCGCACGCCTGGCCGATGACGATGGGGCCGGCGCCGATGATCAGGATCGATTGGATGTCAGTTCTTTTCGGCATGATTCCAGAGTGCTCGGGGTCCAGTGGTCGGCGGTCGCCTGTGATGCGGCTGCGCAGTGCTCAGTCACGCTCCATCATCTCGACGAAGCGCTGGAACAGCGGACGCATGTCGTGGGGACCGGGGCTTGCCTCCGGGTGGCCCTGGAAGCTGAAGGCAGGCACGTCGGTGCGCCGGATACCCTGTAGCGAGCCGTCGAACAGCGAGCGGTGCGTCGCCTCCAGGTGGTCGGGAAGGCTGCCCTCGTCCACCGCGAAGCCGTGGTTCTGGCTGGAGATCAGCACCTGCCCGGAGGCCAGGTCGATCACCGGGTGATTGGCACCGTGGTGGCCGAATTTCATCTTCTCGGTCCGCGCCCCGCTGGCCAGCCCCAGCAGCTGATGGCCCAGGCAGATGCCGAAGGTCGGGATGCGATGCTCCTCCAAGAGCTCGCGGATGGTCGCCACCGCGTAGTCCATCGGCTCCGGGTCACCCGGCCCGTTGGAGAAGAACAAGCCGTCCGGCTGCAGCTTGAGGACATCCGCAGCCCCGGTCCGCGCCGGTACCACCGTGACCCGGCAGTCGGCGTCGACCAGCAGGCGCAGGATCTGCTGCTTGATCCCGTAATCGAAAGCCACCACGTGGTATCGCCCCGACTCACCGCGCTCCGCCGCATCGGCAAGACCATCGTCCAGGGTCCAGGTCCCGCGCTGCCACGGCCGACGGGTCTTGGTGCCCGCCTCGCCGGCCAGGTCACGGCCACTCATGCCGCCGTAGCCCTGGGCCTGAGCCAGCGCCCAGGCCTCGTCCAGCGACTCGCCGGCGACCAGGCAACCACCCTGGGCTCCGCCCTCGCGGAGGCGGCGGGTTAGCTTGCGGGTATCGATCCCGGAAATCGCCACCACCCCCTGGTCACGCAGCCAGGCCGTCAGCCCCTTCTCGGCACGCCAGTTGCTGGCCCGCGGCGGCACATCGCGCACCACCAGCCCCGCCAGCCGAGCGCGGTCGTCCTCGCGGTCGACGCTGTTGATGCCGGTGTTGCCGATGTGGGGGTAGGTCAGGGTCACGATCTGACCGGCGTAGGACGGGTCGGTGGCGATCTCCTGGTAACCCGTCATCGCGGTATTGAAGACCACCTCGCCGGTGACGGCCCCGTCGGCGCCCACCGCCTCGCCGTGGAAAACCGTACCGTCCTGGAGGACGAGCAGTGCTGGCCGGGTCAACGCAGCCTCCCCTGTCTGGAGCTCAACGGCCCCGCCCGGACAAGCCACGGACGGGGTGCGGGCATGCAAAAAACGGGAGGGTTTACCCCTCCCGTCCATGGAATCGCCAAACCGCGCCCTCCGGCGCGTAGACGCCGGTATTCTACCGGGGCCAGCGGTGATCTGTCACGGCTTTGCGGCGCATTTCAACCACCCGGTCGCCCCCGCCGGAGCCCGGTGCAGGCCGCACTCGCGCTGACCCGATGCCTCCCACCACCACCGCCCGGCGCGGGCATCCTCACCCGGAGCAACCGGCCGGGTACACGGCGCACACCCGATACTGCGATACCCTTGATCGTAGAGTTCGTTGTACGGCACACGGCGGCTGCGCAGGTAGGCCCATACATCGTCCTCACGCCACTCCGCCAGCGGGTTGACCTTCACTAGGCCGTGGTGCTCGTCGAACCCCTCGACGACCACCTCCTGGCGGGTGACGGCCTGGGCGCGGCGCATCCCGGTCAGCCAGGCACGCTGCCCGGCCAGGGCGCGCTGCAGCGGCGCCACCTTCCGGGCATGGCAGCACGCCCGCCGGGCCTCGATGCCATGGTAGAACCCGTTGGCGCCGTAATGCGCCACAAAACCCTCCACCTCAGCCGGATTGGGGAAGTAGGTGCGCACCACCGGGCCGTAACGCTCCAGCACCTGCTGCTGCAGTGCGTAAGTCTCCGCCGGCAGCCGCCCGGTATCCAGGGTAAAGACCCCGATCCCCGGCGCGTGCCCGCGGATCAGGTCCAGCAGCACCATGTCCTCGGCGCTGAAGCTGGAGGCCAGCGCCGCGGGCAGCAGCTCGCCCTCGACCCGCTCCAGGACCTGCACGGCCTGACAAACCCGCGCCCTGAGCGCCGGCGCCAAGTCCCGCTCGACGGATACTGCTCGGGATTCGCTCATCGATCTGCCTCCCCGTCTGTTCCCGCCTTGATCCGGACGAGCCGATCGCCCCAGACGCTGCGGCGGGCTTCAGCGGCGTCCGCACCCTTGCTCACCCTAGGCGCCTCTGCCGGCGGCGTGAAATACGGATTCGGCATTTTGTTACCACAGCCCGGCATATCCCCCCGCGGCATCCCGACCGCCCTACAAAAAAACCGGCACACCCCCTACCATGAGAGGTTTCTCCATGAACCCGAGGACACCCTTTGACCGCCCTAGCCGTCTCCGACCTGACCAAGACCTACGCCGGGGGGCATATCGCGCTGCACGGCATCAATCTGACCGTCGACGCGGGCGCTTTCTTCGGGCTGCTGGGACCCAACGGGGCGGGCAAATCCACCCTCATCGGGATCGTCTCGACGCTGGTCAACAAGAGCGGCGGGACGGTACGCGTCTTTGGCCACGACCTGGACCGCGACCCCTGGGCGGTCAAGTCTTCCATCGGCCTGGTCCCGCAGGAGTTCAACTTCAACACCTTCGAGACCGTGGAGCAGATCGTGGTCAACCAGGCCGGCTACTACGGTATCCCGCGCCGGTTAGCCCGCCAGCGTGCCGAGCACTACCTCCATAGCCTGGGCCTGTGGGAACGGCGTGAGACCGTCTCGCGCACGCTCTCCGGCGGGATGAAACGCCGGCTGATGATCGCCCGGGCGCTGATGCACGAACCGCAGCTTCTGATCCTCGACGAGCCCACCGCCGGCGTGGACATCGAGCTGCGCCGCTCCATGTGGGACTTCCTGCGCCACATCAACGACCAGGGCACCACCATCATCCTCACCACGCACTACCTCGAGGAGGCCGAGAGCCTCTGCAAGGACATCGCCATCATTGATGATGGACGGATCATCGAGAACACCGACGTCAAGAGCCTGCTCCAGCGCCTGTCCACCCACGCCTTCCTGCTCGACGTCGATCGGGTCCCCCGGCCGCTGCCGCAGCTGGACGACTTCGCCCTGCGCCAGGTTGATGACTACGTCCTGGAAGCGGAGGTGCCGCGCGGCCGAGCTCTGACTGACCTGTTCGCCGCCCTCTCCAAGCACGGGATCACGGTCAGCAGCATGCGCAACAAGTCGAACCGCCTCGAGGAACTTTTCCTGCGCCTGGTAGAGAGCAGCGACCCGGCTCCGGTGACGCCGGACAACGCCGATAGGCAGGAGGTCGTCTCTTGAACCGGCCCCAGGGATCCCCGCGCCGCTACGGCAGCCAGGGTACGCCGTCGCGAACCCGCGCCGCCCTGGTCTCGCTGCAGACCATTGTCTACAAGGAGACCCACCGCTATCTGCGGATCTGGATCCAGACCCTGGTGCCGCCGGCGATCACCATGACCCTCTACTTCGTGATCTTCGGCGCCCTGATCGGCGAACGGGTCGGCGAGATGGAGGGCTACCGATACATGGAGTACATCGCCCCCGGCATCATCATGCTGGCGGTGATCACCAACTCCTACAACAACGTGGTTTCGTCGTTCTTCGGCGCCAAGTTCCAGCGCCACATCGAGGAGATGCTGGTCTCGCCGACACCCAACATCGTCATCCTGCTGGGCTATGTCGCCGGAGGTGTGGGGCGCGGGCTGTTCACCGGCGCGATCGTCACCGCCGTGGCGCTGATGTTCACCTCCCTGCCCATCCACAACTGGGCAATCACCATCTCGGTGGTGGTCCTGACCGCGGTGCTGTTCTCCATCGGCGGCTTCATCAACGCCATCTACGCGCGCAAGTTCGACGACATCGCCATCATCCCCACGTTTGTTCTGACCCCGCTGACCTACCTCGGCGGCGTGTTCTACTCGATTTCGCTGCTGCCGGAGTTCTGGCAGGGGGTGTCGCTGGCCAACCCAATCCTCTACATGGTCAACGCCTTCCGCTACGGCATCCTCGGCTCGGCCGACGTCCACATCGCCGTGTCGTACGCGATGATGCTCGCCTTCATCGCGGCCTTCGGCGGGTTTGCCCTCTATCTGCTAAACCGGGGGACAGGGCTGCGCTCCTGATCCGTAGCCCGTGCATTCGCACCATCCGAGGGAGCTCTCATGGAACCGGCCCACAGCCCGCTGCTGACCGACCTCTACCAGCTGACCATGGTCGACAGCTACCTCCAGCAGGGCATGGACGCCCCGGCCTCCTTCGAGCTGTTCAGCCGCAAGCTGCCCCCGGGACGCGGTTTCTACATCGCCGCGGGCATCGAGGCAGTGGTCGACTGGCTGACGGAGATGCGCTTTGGCGACGCGGAGCTGGACTGGATCCGGACCTGCGGACACTTCCGCGCCGGCTTGGCCGAAGAACTGGCACAGCTGCGCTTTACCGGTCACGTCGAGGCCGTGCCGGACGGCACCATCCTCTTCCCCCAGGAGCCGATCCTGCGTGTGACCGCCCCGCTGCCCGAGGCCCAGCTGATCGAGAGCCGGGTCATGAACCTAGTCCACCTGCACAGCCTGCTCACCAGCAAGGCCGCCCGCGCGGTACTGGCCGCCGGGGGCGGCAGCCTGGTGGACTTCGGCATGCGCCGCGCCCACGGCGCCGAGGCCGCCATGGCCGCTGCACGCAGCACCTGGATCGCCGGCTACGCCGGCACCGCCACCTGTCTGGCCGGCGCCCGGTACGACATCCCCACCGTGGGCACAATGGCCCACTCCTACGTGCTCGCCTTCGACCGCGAGATCGACGCCTTCCGCGCCTTCGCCACCGCCCATCCGCGGAACGTGGTGCTGCTGATCGACACCTACGACACCGCCGACGGGGCTCGGAAGACGGTCCAGCTTGCCCGGGAGGGCCACCCCGTCCACGGCGTGCGCATCGACAGCGGCGACCTCGGGGCCGAAGCCAGACGCGTGCGCCGCATCCTGGACGAGGGTGGGCTGGAGCAGGTGCGCATCCTGGTCAGCGGTGACCTGGATGAGTATGCCATCGCCCGCCTGCGCGCCGACGCAGCCCCCATCGACGGTTTCGGCCTGGGCACACGGATGGACACCGCCGCCGATCAGCCCCACCTGGACATGGCGTACAAGCTACAGGAGTATCGCGGCGTTGCCCGGCGCAAACGCTCCGTGGGGAAGATGCACTGGCCGGGCCGCAAGCAGGTCCGGCGGCGCTTCGTCGATGGTGTGGCCGCCGGCGACACCCTCTGCCTAGCCGAGGAGGAGCTGCCCGGGGCGCCATTGCTCACCGAAGTCATGGACGGCGGCCAGCGTACCCGCTCCCCGGAGGGCACCGCCGCCATCCGCGAGCGAGTGCGGGAGGGGCTCGCCGCCCTGCCCGAGGCCTGCCGCGCGCTGGAGGCGGAGCCGGACCTCTACCCTGTGGAGGTCTCCACCCGGCTGCGCGCCTGCGCCGAGGCCACGGACCGCCAGCGCCACTAGCCGGAGTCCCCCGTCCCGCGCATGCCCTCAAGCAGATCGCTGAGGGCGAATCCGTAGCGCTCGGCGATGGCTTTCAGCTCGCGCCGCGCCTGGACGATGTTCTCCCGGCGACGGCGCTCGATCTCGCGTTCCACATCCTTGCGCAGGTCGCGCAACTGCTCCACCGAGTACCTGGACAGATCCTCCATCACGCTCCCTTTCGGCCCGATACGCCCATCACGGATTGAGCAGGAAATGGCTCCAGCCGTCCGGTCGGTGCTCGTATCGCTCGCGCTGATGCAGGCGTCCGTCACCGGCCGACCAGAGTTCGATACTGGACGGGATTATACGGTAACCGGACCAGTGCGGGGGACGCGGCACCCGCTCCGGGAAGCGCGACTCGACCTCCTCCAGGCGGGCCTCCAGCTCGTGACGGCTGGCCAGCGGGTCGGACTGATGCGAGGCCCACGCTCCCAGCTGGCTGAGCCGCTCCCGCTGCGCCCAGTAGTGGTCCGCCTCACTCGCACTCACCGCTGCTACCACGCCGCGAATCTCGACCTGCTCGTAGAGGGGCTGGAAATGGAAGCACAGCGCCGCGCGGGGATTGGCCGCCAGGTGCTGCCCCTTGCGGCTGTTGCGATTGGTGTAGAACACGGCGCCCTGGTGGTCCAGCTGTTTGAGCAACACCGTCCGCGCCGCCGGCCAGCCGTCGGGGCCGACCGTCGCCAGAACGCCGGCGGTAGGCTCCGGCAGGTCCGTGGCCCGGGCCCGCTCCAGCACCTGGTGCACCCGGCTCAGCGCCTCCTGGTAGATCGTGTCCGAATCCATCCCCGGTTCACTCATTGGGTTCGACCCTCAACGTCAGTCCCTCCTTGCTGACCACCCGCACCCGCTGACCGCTACGCACCGGGCGGACCGCCACGGCATTCCAGCGCTCGCCGGCGTAGCGCACATGGCCCGTGGCATCGAAAGCCTCCTCGGCGATGGCCTCGGCATCGATCAGCTCATCGGCCCCGCCGAGCTTCGGCCGTCGCCACGCCCGAGCGGCCATGGTGGCCACCCCGGTGAAGACGATCAGGCTAGCGACCGTAAACCCGGCGATCAGGCCGATCGAGACCTGGAAGGCCTCGAGATCGGTATCGAACAGCATGATCGAACCGAGCACAAAGGCAACGGCTCCACCGATGCCCATGATCCCGAAACTGGGCATGAACGCCTCGGCGATCATGAAGGCGATCCCCAGCCCGATCAGCCCCAACCCGGCGTAGGTGATCGGCAGGGCCTGGAAGGCGTAAAGCGCCAGCAGCAGGCTGATGCCGCCGAGCACCCCCGGCACCAGGGAGCCGGGATTGATCAGCTCGAAGATGATGCCGTAGATCCCGACCAGCATCAGGATATAGGCCACGTTGGGATTGGTGATCACCGCCAGCAGGCGGTTGCGCCAATCCGGCTCGAGCAGCTCCACCTCCAGACCGGCGGTCTCGATGGCGCGCTCGCCCACCGGGAACTTGACCACCATGCCGTCGGCCTTGGCGAGGAGTTCGTCCACGTCCTCGGCGACAAAGTCGATCACCCCCAGCTCGGCCGCCTCGCTGGCCGAGGCGCTCACCGACTCGCGCACCGCCTTCTCCGCCCACTCGGCGTTGCGCCCGCGCAGCTCGGCCAGGCCCTTGATGTAGGAGACCGCGTCCTCAATGATCTTGCGCTCCATGGCATCCGGGCGCTCGTCCGCCCGCTCTTCCGCCGGCTCGTCCTCGTCGCGGGCTTCCTCGTCGTCGTCCTCGCCGAGCAGATCCTGGAGTTCGTCGAAGCCCTCGCCGTCGCGCTCCTCGTCGTCCCCGCCGGGGAAGATCCCACCACCGCCACCGCCGATCTGCACCGGCGTGGCCGCACCCAGGTTGGTTGCCGGCGCCATGGCCGCAACATGGGAGGCGTAGAGGATGTAGGTCCCGGCACTCGCCGCCCGGGAACCACTGGGCGCGACATAGGTGGCCACGGGGATTTCGCTGGCGAGGATCTCGCTGATGATGTCGCGCATGGCGTCATCGAGGCCGCCCGGGGTGTTCATGCGCAGGATGACCAGCCTGGCGCCGCGCTCCTGCGCCTCGGCGAGGCCGCGGACGATATAGTCGGTGGTTGCCGGGCCGATGGGCCCCTTGACCTCGAGCATCAGCGCCGTACCGGCCGCTTCCTCATCGGCGTCCGGCGTTGTCTCGGCACTGCCCAGCGGCACGGCCGAGAGGAAGTAGGCGAGCAGGACGGCAAGCAGACGTCGAATCCACATGGCCAGGCACACCTCCAGAAAGCGGCGAGGGCCGACAAGCCCTCGCCGCCTGTCCGATCAACGCGCCTTGAGCGCGGCGAGGATCTCGTCCCGCACCGTCTCCACGGGCCGCTGCCCGTCGACGGTGATGTAGGCGGGCGCATCGGCACCACCCTTTTGCGCCCACTGGGAATAGTAGTCGACCAGCGGCCGAGTCTGCTCGTGATACACCGAAAGGCGGTGGCGGACGGTTTCCTCGCGATCGTCATCGCGCTGGACCAGGTCTTCGCCGGTGACGTCGTCCTTGCCCTCTTCGCGGGGCGGATTGTGCTTGATGTGGTAGACCCGCCCGGAACCGGGATGGACGCGCCGCCCGGCCATCCGATCGACGATCTCCTCGTCGGGCACCTGGATCTCGACCACGGCATCGATGCCGATCCCCTGCTCGTTCAGGCCATCCGCCTGGGCGATCGTCCGCGGGAAACCATCGAACAGGAAGCCGTTGCCGCAGTCTGGCTGAGCGACCCGCTCCTCGATCAGGCCAAGGATGATATCGTCCGACACGAGGCCACCCTCATCCATGATCTTCTTGGCCTGCTGCCCGAGCGGGGTGCCGGCCTTGACGGCGGCGCGCAGCATGTCACCGGTGGAGATCTGAGGGATGCCGAAGGCCTCACAGATATGGGCAGCCTGCGTACCTTTCCCGGCGCCCGGAGGGCCTAATAGAATGAGCCGCATTGATTCACCTCGTATATCGTTTAGTGGGATATGCCGTCGAGGCCGAGGGGCCTGCGACACGAACGCAAACGAACAAGAAGACGAAAGGCTGATGAGACGGCACGTATGCAGAGTCGCCGCGGTGGCGATGTTGGGCGCGAGCGTATCACCGGCCCTGGCCACCTGCAATGACGCGCCCGCCCCCGGCGTCAACTGGTTCAACTGCGACCTGAGCGAGGCACAGCTCGCCGGTGAGGACCTAGAGGGGGCGGTACTCGGACGCAGCCGACTGGAAGGGGCCAACCTGGAGGGGGCCCACCTGCGGCGGGCAGACCTGACCAGTGTCAGCGCCGCCGGCGTCAACCTGCGCGACGCCAACCTGTCGCGGGCCCGGCTGAGCTCCGGGGATTTTACCGACGCCGACCTCTCGGGCAGCGACCTGCGAGACGCCCGGGCAGGCCGCGCCGATTTTGAGGGTGCCCGGCTCGACGGCGCCATCGCCACCGGTATCGACCTCAACAGCGCCCGCATGCGCGGCGCCAGCCTGCAGGACGCCGATCTGAGCGGTGCCTCGCTGCGGCGCACGGGCCTGCGCGAGCTGCAGGCAGCGAGGGCGAAGCTGGCCGGGGCCGATCTCAACGGCGCGGATCTAGAGGGGGCCAACCTCTCGGGAGCGGAGATGCGGCAAGTGGATCTGCGCGATGCGAACCTAGTCGATGTGGACTTCACGGACGCCGACTTGGGGCGGGCCGACCTGCGCGGCGCGGACCTCAGCGGCGCCGAGTTCACCGAGGCCCGCCTCGGCAGCACCCTGTGGACCGACGGCCGGCGCTGCCGCCCCACCTCCGTGGGGGAGTGCCAGTAGCGGCGCCCGCAGGCGCCGCGCCTAATGCAGGCGCAGCGCCGTCATGCGGCCGCGGGCATCCAAGACGTAGACATCGCCGTCGCCGGTGACCACCGGAGGCCTCTCCAGGGGCACGTCAGAGAGGCGCTCCCGCGCCACCAGCTCTCCGTCGCGCAGGCGCAGCCAGTTGACGTGTCCGGCATCGTCGCCCATCACCAGGTAGCCCTCGTGGACCACAGGGCGCGTTAGGGCCAGCCCCTCGAGGGCCTCCTGTCGCCAGGCGGTGGCACCGTTACGCCGATCGAAGGCCCAGACCCGCCCGTC
Source organism: Halorhodospira sp. 9621 (assembly GCF_022228055.1). Classification (NCBI taxonomy): domain Bacteria; kingdom Pseudomonadati; phylum Pseudomonadota; class Gammaproteobacteria; order Chromatiales; family Ectothiorhodospiraceae; genus Halorhodospira; species Halorhodospira sp. 9621. Next base: position 72,475 of record NZ_JAJNRD010000006.1, on the reverse strand, counting down.
ATCGGCGGCCAGGTAGACCTCCTCGCCCTGAGCGACCAGCCCTCGATGGCTTGCCACATCCCGGCTCCAGGCCTGGGCCCCGCTGGCGATGCGGACCGAACCGATCGCCCCCTGATAGGCCACGGCGTAGGCGGCACCGCGGTGAATGACCGGATCGGCGGCGATGTCCGACATACGCTCGAGTTCAGTCCGTCCCCGCGGCTCGGTGAGGGTGTGCTCCCAGCGCACGCTGCCATCGGCCACGTTCAGCGCCACCAGTCGCCCGTTCTGCAGACCCACCACCGCGGTACCGCCGCTGACCGCCGGCGCGCTGTTGCGACGCAGGGTCAGGGCGGGGATGCTGCGGTCGAAGATCCACTGCCGCGACCCGTCCTCGGCGTCGAGGCCGTAGATCCGGCCATCGGCGCTACGCGCCACCACCATCCCGCGGGTGTAGCGCGGGCTCGCCAGCACTTGGGCCGAGAGGCCGGTCATCCACGCCGGCTCGCCGCTGTCCCGTTCGTACGCGTAGACCCGCCCCTTGCGATCCCCCACCAGCAAGCGGTCACCGGCGACCACCGGACCGGCGGACAGGGGACGGTTTAGGCGATCGTGCCACAGCCCCTCGCGGGTCTCGGCATCGAGGGCCCGGACCCAGCCGCGGGCGTCAGCCACGTACAGCACGCCGTCCGCGTAAGCCGGCTCCAGAGCGAAGGCGCCGGACTCCAGGCTACCCACCGGCCGCCCGCTCCAGACCAGTTCGACATCCAGCGTGTCGGTGGCCTCGACCTGCGGGTTGGGCAGCGGATCCTGCAGCGCGCAACCGGCCGCCATGCCGAGCACCGCAGCAACCCCGATGGAACGCAGTCCCGCGCGGATCACGCCTCACTCTCCACGGCCTGCAGCTTCAGGCGGACCAGCTCGCGTGACTGTGCGCCCAATCCTTCCTGATCCAGCGCCTGCTGATATGCTTCGGTGGCCTCGTCATAGCGACCGAGCTCGCGGAGCAGGTCACCACGCAGCTCGGCATAGGCGGCCGCAAAACCAGCCGAGACAGAACCCTCCAGCGCCGCCAGGGCCTCCTCCGCGTCAACCTCGCCGAGGACCCGGGCCTGGCGCAGCCGGGCGAGCTCCGCCATGGCGCTATGGTCGGCGTTGTCGATCAACCAGCCGAGCGTCTCCGCCGCACGCCGGTACGCGCCGGCTTCGGCCTGGATACGGGCCATGCGCAACGCAGTCAGCCCTGCGTAACCGCTGCGGGCGTGATCGTCGAGCACCCGCTGGCCCGCCTGCTCGGCCATCTCGGGCTCACCGGACCGGGTGGCCTGCAGGAACTCGGCGTAGGCCGCGGCGGCCTGCTGCGCGCCTCGCTCTTGCCAGGTGCCGTAGCCCCACCAGCCGGCCACGATCAGCAGCGCCGCGGTCAAACCCAGCATGATCGACCCACCGTTGCGCCGCCACCAGTCCTTGAGCTGCTGAAGCTGTTCGTCGTCGGTGCGCTCCATCTCCAGTCCCCTTGCCAGCGACCGGGGCTACGCCCCGATCAGCCCTCGCAGATATTTGACTGCGTCGTCGAAGGGCAGCCGCTGCTGCCCGTCTTCGCCACGCAGATCCTTGATCGTCAGTGCACCGGCCGCATGCTCCTCGTCACCGAGAATCAGGGCCACCCGGGCACCACTGCGGTCGGCGCGCTTGAGCTGCGCCTTAAAGCCGCCACCGCCGGCATGGGTCTGCAGACGCAGTTCCGGCAGCGCGTCACGCAGGGCCTCAGCCGTCTCCAGCCCGGCCCCGACCTCGGTGGCCACCACCAGGTAGGCGTGGGGCACCCCGCCCTGACCGGGCACCCCCTGTTCCTCGAGCAACGCCACCAACCGCTCCAATCCCAGGGCGAAACCGATCGCCGGGGTCGGGCGGCCACCGAGCTGCTCGACCAGCCCGTCGAAGCGCCCGCCGGCGCAGACCGTGCCCTGGGCACCGAGTCGATCGGTCACCCATTCGAAGACCGTGCGCGTGTAGTAGTCGAGCCCCCGCACCAGCGAGGGATTCACCTCGTATTCGACGCCGGCCCGCTCAAGCAGGTTCCGTACCGTGTCGAAGTGTTCCGCCGAGGTAGCATCGAGGCAGTCCATCAGCCGTGGCGCATCGGCCATGATCTGCTGCACTTCCGGGTTCTTGCTGTCGAAGATGCGCAGCGGATTTGTCTCCAGGCGTCGCCGCGCGTCCTCGTCGAGCCGGTCCTCGTGGCGGCGCAGGTAGGCGACCAACTCCTCGCGATGGGCCGCGCGGCTCTCCGGGGTGCCGAGCGAATTGAGCTGCAGGCGCACATCGGGCAGTCCCAGCTCACGCAGCATGCGCGCGGTCATGATGATCATCTCGGCGTCGAGCTCGGGCCCGGGGATCCCGAAAACCTCGGCCCCGACCTGATGGAACTGCCGCAGCCGCCCCTTCTGCGGCCGCTCGTGCCGGAACATGGGGCCGGCGTACCAGAGCCGCGGCTCGGCATTGTGCAGCAGACCGGACTGGATGCCGGCGCGTACACAGCCGGCCGTACCCTCAGGGCGCAACGTGACGCTGTCGCCATTGCGATCGTCGAAGGTGTACATCTCCTTCTCGACGATATCGGTGACCTCACCGATGGACCGGCTGAACAGCTCGGTGCGCTCGAGCACCGGCAGCCGGATCTCGCGATAACCGTAGGCCTCCAGGACCCGGCGGATCACCGACTCGGCGCGCTGCCACAGCGGGCTCTCCTCCGGAAGGATATCCGAGAACCCGCGAACGCTCTGAATCCCCTTTTTTGACAAAACGCTACTCCGACTCCATCGACGTCCAAGGCACACCGGCGACCGGCGTGCCCACCTGCGCGGCGGAGGCCTCCCGGGCCTGTGCACCGTCCTCGCCCGGGCCTGTCGGTTCCGGCTCGCCACCATCGAGCAGGATTGCGGTCATCACCACGGCCACGGCGAGCAGCAGCACAAGGAGCATCAACGGCAACCAGCGCCGCCGGCGGCGCCCGGCCGGTCGGGGCTCAACGGCTCCCACATTGCCCACGGCCCGCTCCTCGCTGGCCGGATCGCTGCCCCGGCGCCGGTTGTACGCCTCGACCACCGCCTCGGGATCGAGTTCGACCAGGCGCGCATAGGCGCGTAGGTAACCGCGCACGAAGGTTGGCGGCGGCAGACGTTCGTCGTCATCTTCCTCGAGGGCCGTCACCCGGTCCGCCGACAGGTTGAGACTCGACCCCACCGCACGCACGGTACGCCCCTGCGCCTCACGGGCGCGGCGCAGTTGCTGCCCCGGCGACGGCCGGGCGCCCTTGTCCCCGGCATCATCCGGGGCATCGGCCCGGGGCCGCGCCCCGTCGCTGTCGTCCTGCCCCGTTTCATCAGTCATGGCCCGACCTCATCCGCGTGCAAACGTTCGTTCCACCCCGAACCAGGGAAACGCTCGGCCAGCATCTCGGCGAAGGCGGCCGCCTCCTCCGGCCGCCCCTGCTCGGCCGCCACGCGTGCCGACCAGTAAAGGCCGCGCGCCCCGGCGCCACCGCTGTCACGGGCACGTTCCAAGTCTTCGGCGGCCGCCTCCAGCGCCCCCTGGCGGTAACGCAGCTCCCCGCGCACCACACGCGCCGGGGCAAACCCCGGTGCCGCCTCGACGGCAGCATCGGCGCGGCGGGCAGCGGCATCCTCGCGCCCCGCATCGAGGGCGCAGCGGGCGGCGTTGGTCAACGGCACTTCGGCGGAATCATAGCCACCCGCCCCGGCGGCATCCCCGAAGACCTCCAGCGCCTCATCCACTTGCCCGGCACGGCACAGACTCCGCCCCCGGTTGTTCAGGATAGGCCCCGAGTCCGGAGCGGCCTGCGCGGCACGCCGATGGTATTCGTGGGCCATCTCCAGATCGCCCTGCGACTCGGCCACGAGCCCCATGCCGGAAAGCGCCTGTGGGTGTTCTCCATCGATCTGCAACGCCCGCTCCAGGCGCGAGCGGGCGGCCTCCGGCTGCGCATGGGCGATCAGATGAAGCCCTGCCCCGGCGTGGCTGTCGGCTGCGCGCTGGTCATCCGGCATCTCGGGCCCGGCAGCGCACCCGACCGCCAGCAGGGCCGCCAGCATGGGCCCCGTGCGCTTCACGCCGTTCCCGCCACCTTACTGGGCCGCGCATCGCGGATCTCGCCGACGAGCTGGCCGCACGCCCCATCGATATCATCACCACGGGTTTCGCGGATGGTCGCGGTCAGGCCGTGCTCGAGCAGTCGATCCGCGAAGCGGCGCACCCGCCGCTGTGGCGAGCGGCCGTAGCGTGCCCCCGGGTAGGGATTGAACGGGATCAGGTTCACCTTGGACGGAATCCCCCGCAGCCGCTCGATCAGCTCCCGGGCGTGCTCGTCTTGGTCGTTGACCCCATCGAGCATGACGTACTCCCAGGTGATGCGCCTATGGGGCTTGTCGGCGATGTACGCGTGGCAGGCCGGCAGCAGGCGCTCCAGAGGGTTCTTGCGATTGAGCGGAACCAGCTCGTTGCGCAGCTCGTTATTCGGAGCGTGCAGTGAGACCGCCAGACTCACGTCCGTGATGCGCTGCATCCGCTCGATGGCGTGGACCACTCCCGAGGTCGAGATCGTGACCCGACGCTTGGAGAGAACGAACCCGAAATCGTCGGTGAACACCCGCGACGCCGAGATGACCGGGTCGAAGTTGAGCAGCGGCTCGCCCATGCCCATGAAGACGATGTTGGTGATCGCCCCCTCCGGCAGGTGGCGGCGCGCGATGTGAACCTGACCGACGATCTCGGCGGCGCTGAGATTCCGCGAGAACCCGCCCTCCGCCGTAGCGCAGAAGGTGCAGCCCATCGGGCAGCCGGCCTGCGAGGAGACGCACAGCGTCCCACGCTTCGGCTCCGGGATGTAGACGGCCTCGACACAGTTGCCGTCGGCCAGGCGCACCACCCACTTGCGGGTGCCGTCGCTGGCCTGCTGGTCGGCGGCCACCTCGGGCAGACCGACCCGGGCGTTCTCGCGCAGCCGCTGGCGCAGCGCCTTGCTCAGGTCGGTCATCTCGTCGAAATCGTAGACGTGGCGCTGATGCAGCCACTGCATCATCTGCCGGGCGCGGAACCGCTTTTCGCCCAGGGCATCGAAGAAAGCGGCCAGCCGCGGCCGATCGAGCCCGAGCAGCTCGACCGGGCCCGACTGGCGCTCGGCGTGCACCGCCTCGTGGTCAGCGGGAGCAGATCTCATCGGCCTTGAAGAAGAACTCGATCTCCTGTTCCGCCGTCTCGGGGCTGTCCGACCCGTGGACCGCATTGGCATCGATGCTCTCCGCGTAGTCGTGGCGGAGGGTGCCTGCAGCCGCCTCCTTGGGGTTGGTGGCGCCCATGATCTCGCGGTTCTTGCGGATGGCGTCCTCGCCCTCGAGAACCTGCACCATCACCGGCCCGGAGGTCATGAAGCCGACCAGGTCATTGAAGAACGGACGCTCCCTGTGCACAGCGTAGAAGCTCTCGGCCTGCTCGGTGCTCAGCCGAACCATGCGCGCAGCCACCACGCGCAGGCCAGAGCGCTCGAAGCGGGCAAGGATCTCGCCGATCGCGTTCTGCGCTACGGCATCCGGCTTGATGATGGAAAGGGTTCGCTCGACGGCCATTAGGATCTCCTGACTGATGAATGCTCGCGTTCAACAAAAAAGCCGCAGCGCTGGAATGCTGCGGCGCCTTGGGCAGTCGGACAGTCTACCCCTCCGTTCCGGGCGCCGACAATCTCGCCGCGGTTGGGCCGTTCACACGGCAAAGCTCTCGCCGCACCCACACAGATCGCGGACGTTCGGGTTGCGGAAATCGAAACGGTAATTGATACCGTCGCGCACGTAGTCCACCTCGGTGCCTTCCAGAAACGGCCGGTGCTGTTGCGCCATCACCACCTTCACCCCGTGGCTCTCGACGACAAGATCCTGATCGCCGATCTCCTCGGCGTAATCGACCACGTAGGCGAAGCCGGAGCAGCCACTGGCCTTGATCCCCAGGCGCAGGCCGTGGGCCCGGTCAGCATCCTGGCTGGCGAGCATCTTCTCGACATGCCGCGCGGCACGTTCGGTCAGGGTTACGGGCATGACTTGCCTCCTGTCACTGGGCGCGCCGTAACGGCGCATCTGTCTGCATTCTAGGGGGTTCCGGCAGCTAGCGGGAAGCGTCCCGGTGGTGCTCGCCGCACGCCTTCTCGACCGACGTCTCGTCGACCTCCAGATCCGGCACGCGGGTCTCTTCAAGCCGCCCGCCCATCTGCTGCACGGCGCTGCACAGCTCCTCAATGCGCCGATCGGTGACGTGGATATGATCGAGGATCGCGTTCACCGCCTGGGCCACCGGGTCCGGCATCTCGGTGGTCCCGTAAGCATCGAAGCCAATTCGCCGCGCCACCCGGGCTCGCTGCTCGTCCCCGTCAACGTCGCGCTTGCGCTCGCCGACCTGGCGCGCCGGGATCCCCACCATAGTCGCCCCGTCGGGGACATCCTTGAGCACCACAGCATTCGAGCCGATGCGCGCCCCGCCACCCACACGGATGGGTCCAAGCAGCTTGGCGCCGGCGCCGACCACGACGTCATTGCCCAGGGTCGGGTGGCGCTTGCCCGACTGCCAGCTGGTCCCGCCCAGGGTGACGCCGTGGTAGAGGGTGACGTCGTCGCCGATGTCTGCAGTCTCGCCAATGACCACCCCCATGCCGTGGTCGATGAAGAAGCGCCGGCCGATGCGCGCCGCCGGGTGGATCTCGATCCCCGTGACCCAGCGGCTGAACAGCCCCAGCATGCGCGCCAGCCATCGCAGCCGCCAGCGCCAGAGCCGCGCGCTGATGCGGTGCAGGATCAGGGCGTGGAAACCGGGATAGGTGGTCACCACATGGAAGGCGTTCCGGGCGGCCGGATCGCGATCCATGACACACCGGATGTCCTCACGCAGGCGTCGCAGCATCCATTTACCCTTTACAACGGTCCTACTTGCGCCAGCGGCGCGGATTGAGCACGTGGCTGAGCAGCCCGCGCAGCATCCGCACCTCGTCCTCGGTCAACCGCGCACGGCGGAAGATGTTGCGCAACCGCCGCATGGTCAGCGCGGGGTTGTGCCGGTCCAGGTAGCCGACTCGACCGGCCATCTCCTCCAGGTGAACGAAGAAGCGCTCCAGCGTATCCACGGCGGCGGGCGGCTCTTCCGTCTCGGGCTGCGGCAGTGCGCCCCCCACCTCGGCCGCCATGCGCAGCTCCCACGCTACCAGCTGCACGGACTGAGCCACATTCAGGGAACTGTAATCCGCGTCGGTCGGGATCTGCACGAGGTAGTGGCAATGATCCAGCTCGGCGTTGGTCAGGCCGGTGCGCTCCCGACCGAAGACCCACGCCAACCCCCCTTCGCCCCCCTCAGCGGCGGCCGACTCGGCCGCCGGGCGCAGCGCCAGCCGGGGCTGCCGCTCGGCGCGGATACGCGCCGAGAGCCCGAAGGCCAGACGACAGCCGGCCAGCGCCGAGGCGAGATCCGGATAGCGCTGCGCCTGCTCCAGAACCTCGCCGGCCCCGGCCGCCCGCGCGACGGCCTCCGGGTCATCGGGGTCGCACTGCGGATCCACCAGACACAGATCCCGCAGCCCCATGGTGCGCATGGCGCGCGCGGCGGCGCCGATATTGCCGGGGTGCGTGGTCCCGACCAACACAATACGAGTGCGCTCAAGGCTCAAGATGGCCTCCCGGTCTGAATCGCATCAGTTTTGCTGTTATCCTGTACCGCGTCCAGCGTAGGAGCTTTCCCGATGCACCCAATGGTCAACATCGCAGTCCGTGCCGCACGGGCTGGTGGTGATCTAATCGTCCGCAACATCGACCGCCTCGACCGCGTCCGGGTCGAGACCAAGGGACGCTACGACTTCGTCTGCGACATCGATCGCCAGGCCGAGGCGGCGATCGTGCAGACCATCCAGCGCGCCTACCCGCAGCACGCCATACTCGCCGAGGAGAGTGGCCTGCAGGGGCGCGCGCAGGGTGAGGCGGAGTATACGTGGATCATCGACCCGCTGGACGGGACGGCGAACTTCCTCCGCGGCTACCCCCACATCGGCGTGTCGATCGCTGTGCAGAAGGACGGCCAGCTGGAGGCAGCCGCCGTCTACGACCCGCTGCGCCAAGAGCTGTTCACCGCCTCACGGGGCAACGGGGCGCAGCTCGACGGCCGCCGCATCCGCGTACCGCAGCGCCGCGGGGTGGACGGGGCGATGATCGGGACCGGCTTTCCGTTCAAGAACCAGGCCCTGATGCCGGCCTACCTGCGGATGTTCTCCGCCCTGACCGAGCACGCCGAAGACATGCGCCGTGCCGGCTCCGCGGCACTGGACCTGGCCTACGTCGCCGCCGGGCGGCTGGACGGCTACTTCGAGTTGGGCCTGAAACCGTGGGACATCGCCGGCGGCACCCTGCTGGTCCGTGAGGCCGGCGGCATTGTGACGGACATCACGGGCGAGGATCGCGCCCTCGCCACCGGCCATGTCGTCGCCGGCGCCCCCAAGGTCCACAGCGGTCTGCTGAACACCATCCGCGCCCACACGGCGGATCTGCCTACCGCCTGAGCAACCCGACCGCTCAGGCGCTGCCCAGGCCGCGCTCCAGGTCGCGGATGATGTCCGCCGGATCCTCCAGGCCGACGGAGATCCGGACCAGCCCCTCGCCGATGCCGGCCGCCGCCCTCAGTTCGTCGGTGATGGTGCCGTGGGTGGTGGTCGCCGGGTGCGTGATGGTGGACTTGGTATCGCCGAGGTTGCCGGTGATCGACAGCATGCGGGTGCTATCGATCACGCGCCAGGCCGCCTCCCGTCCGCCAGCCAGCTCGAAGGCAACGATCCCGCCAAAGCCACTCTGCTGCGCCGCCGCCAGCCGGTGGTGCGGATGGTCCGGCAGCCCCGCGTAGTAGACCCGCTCGACCCGCGGATGATCCCGCAGCCACTCGGCCACCTGCTGGGCATGGCTACTGTGGGCGCGCATGCGCAGCGAAAGCGTCTCCAGCCCCTTGAGAAACACCCAGGCATTGAAAGGACTCATGCACGGCCCGGCAGTGCGGATGAAACCGTGGATCTCTTCGCCCACCCGCTGGGCGTCGCCCACCACCGCGCCGCCGACACAGCGCCCCTGGCCATCCAGGTACTTGGTCGCCGAGTGGACCACCAGATCGGCCCCAAGCTCCAGGGGCCGCTGCAGGGCGGGGGTACAGAAGCAGTTGTCGATCGCCAGCAGGGCGTCGTGGGCGTGCGCGATCTCCGCCAGGCGGCGGATGTCAGCGACCTCGTTGAGCGGGTTGGAGGGCGTCTCGGCGAAGAGCAGACGCGTATTCGGCTGGATCGCCCCGGCCCAGGCCCCCTCGTCGCTCAACGGCACCCAGCTGACCTCGATCCCCCAGCGCGGCAGGTACTTGGTGAACAGCGACAGCGTGGTCCCGAACAGGGTCCGCGACGCGACCACGTGGTCCCCGGACTGCAGCAGGCCAAGGCACGTCGCCAGGACCGCGGACATGCCCGAGGCCGTCCCGACGCAGGCCTGACCGCCCTCCAGGGCCGCCAGGCGGTCGCAGAAGGTCCGCACCGTTGGATTGGTGAAACGCGAGTAGACGTTGCCCGGCTCCTCGCCGGAGAACCGGGCGGCCGCCTGAGCGGCGCTCTCAAAGGTGAAGCTCGAGGTCGGGTAGATGGGCTCCGACTGCTCCTGGCCATCGGTCCGCACCTGCCCGGCTCGCACCGCCCGGGAATCAAACCCGGAGAGCGGCTCGTCGTCAGGCCTGGTTGTGCACATCCACGATCTCCAAGTCCTGGTCGCTGCGCGCCTTTTCCCTGGCGGCATCGGCCCGCGCCTGGGACAGGCCACGCAGGTAGTCCTGGCTCACGCCACCGGTGACGTACTGACCATTGAAGCACGAGCTGTCGAACTGCCGGATCTGCGGATTGCCATCGGCCACGGCGGCCTCCAGGTCAGCGAGTTCCTGGTAGATCATTCGGTCGGCCCCGATGGCCTCGGTGATCTCGGCCTCGTCCCGATTGTGAGCGATGAGTTCCTCGGGGGCGGGCATATCGATGCCGTAGACATTGGGGTAACGCACCGGCGGCGCCGCAGAGGCCAGGTAGACCCGCCGCGCCCCGGACTCCCGGGCCAGCTGCACCAACTGCTGCGAGGTGGTGCCGCGGACGACCGAGTCATCCACCAGCAGGACGTTCTTGCCCTCGAACTCCAGCGGAATGGGGTTGAGCTTCTGACGTACTGACTTCTTGCGCGCCGCCTGCCCGGGCATGATGAACGTACGCCCCACGTAGCGGTTCTTGATGAAGCCCTCACGGGACTCCACACCCAGCTGATAGGCCAGCTGCATCGCCACCGTACGGCTGGTGTCCGGGATCGGGATGATCACATCGATATCGTGCTCGGGCCACTCGCGCCGGATCTTCGCGGCCAGCCGCTCACCCATGCGCAACCGCGCCTTGTGCACGGCCACCCCGTCGACGATGGAGTCGGGCCGGGAGAGGTAGACGTACTCGAACAGGCACGGCGCATGGACCGGATCCTCGGCACACTGCCGGGTGTGGAGCTCGCCAGCCATGTCGATGAAGATCGCCTCGCCCGGGGCTACCTCGCGCACCAGGCGGAAGCCGAGCATGTCCAGGGCCACGCTCTCGGAGGCGATCAGGTACTCCCGCCCCTGCTCGGTATCGCGCTCGCCAAAGCACAGCGGGCGGATTCCAAAAGGATCCCGGAAGGCAAGGATACCGTAGCCGTTGATCATCGCCACGGCCGAGTAGGCCCCGTGGCAGCGTCGGTGGACCTGCTCGACGGCGCTGAACAGGTCGCCGGGCTCGAGCCGGTCGTGGGGCGAGACACTCAGCTCGTGGGCGAGGATATTGAGCAGGATCTCGGAGTCGGAATTGGTGTTGATATGGCGCCGGTCGGTGCGGAAGAGCTCCTGCTTGAGCTCCTCGGTATTGGTCAGATTGCCGTTGTGCGCCAGCGAGATGCCGTAGGGCGAATTGACATAGAAGGGCTGCGCCTCGGCGGAACTCTCGCAGCCGGCGGTGGGGTAGCGGACGTGGCCGATGCCGATATTGCCGGTCAGGCGCATCATGTGCCGGGTTCGAAAGACATCCCGGACCAGCCCGTTGCTCTTGCGCAGACTCAGCTGCCCCTGGTCATAGGTGATGATCCCGGCAGCGTCCTGACCCCGGTGCTGGAGCACGGTCAGCCCCTCGTAGAGGTCCTGGTTCACCGGCCCCTTGGCCACCATTCCGATTACGCCACACATGGATTGCTCCTACCTCTTGCTGGGCGCCGGCACGGCGGGCGGATTCACGGCCGCCGGCCGGCGCAGTATTCAGCCCAGTAATCCGGCAAGCCATCGAAGCCCTCCATTGCCTCGCCCTCAACAGGCGGCTGCCAATCAAAGTCTTCCAGCCAGGCGTCCAGGCCGGCTCGACAGATCCACGGCTTGATCCCCGGCAGCACGACGGACTCCTCCCAGGCCCGCTCCTGGGTCATCGGCGAGAACCCGAGCAGCAGCACCACCAGCGCCACCACCACCGCCCCGCGCGCAGCCCCGAACAGCACCCCCAGGAGCCGGTCGGTGCCGCCCAGACCGGTGCGCGTCACCAACGCCGACAGGGCGTTGTTGAGCAGCGCCCCGAGGATCAGTGTTCCCACGAAAAGCACCACGAAACCGGCACCCAGGCGGATCGTCGGCGATGCGATCCACTCCTCGAGCAGCAGCGCCACGGCCCCGGAGTAGCGCACCGCAACCCAGAAGGCGGCCACCCAGACCAGCACAGAGAGCACCTCGCGGACGAAACCGCGGATCAGGCTGATCCCCGCCGACAGGGCGATGACACCGAGAATGGCCAGGTCCAGCCAGTTCATCGCGTGACCACGTAGCCCTCGACCCCCGCCTCATCGACGGCGCGCTCGAGCAGCGCCTGCGCCTCGTCACGCTCCATGACCGGCCCGACACGGACGCGGTGGAAGCTTCCGTCCCCTTCGGCCGACTGGATATAGGCCGGTAGCCCCAGCTCGCGGATGCGATCGCGTTCGCGCTCGGCGTTGTCCGCCTCCCGGAAGCTGCCCACCTGGACGGAGTACGCCCCCTGGTCGCGGCTGACAATGGCGATACCGTCCACCTCGTCCACTACACCATTAACGTCGTCGTCTTCGCTCACGACGTCTTCGGCTTCGTCATCGGCGGCGGGCTCCCGCGCCTCGGGGTCGTCACGCCGGGTCTCGTCGTCGTCCCCGTCCCGCGGTGCCTCCGGCTCCTCGAACCCAACCGGCTCGTCGGTGCTGAAGTCCTCCGGCTCGTCCTCCAGGCCCTCAGGCGGCTGCTCGGCGAGTTCCTCCGGCTCCGGCTGCTCGTCGGGCCGCGGCGGCACCTCCACGGGGACGTCCACATCCTCGGCATCGTCGGAACCAGAGAAGATCATCGGCAGGAAGATCACGGCCAGGGCGACCAGGACCGCGGCGCCAACCAGCTGTCTTTTCGTGCTTGGATCCATCGCCTACCCCCAGCCTTTCTGCGCTTGTACGGCGGCCACAGTACGGAAGGAACCGAACACCACCCCCCGGTCACCGGGGCGGGCCTGTTCTTCCAGTACGGCCAGGGTGGCCGCCACGTCGTCGCCGCAGTGGACCACCGGTTCCCCGGCTGCGGCAAGCTCACGGGCCAATTCATCGGCGTGACGCATATCCGGCTCGTCGAGCTGCGGCAGGTACCAGGCATCGATCCGGCCGCTCAGCGCGCCAATCAGCGCGCCGACGTCCTTGCGCGACGCCACGGCGAATACAGCCCGCGTCCACCCGGACGCCGCCCCGTCGTCGAGCACCCGGGCGAGTTCTTCCGCCCCATCGGCATTATGCGCGACATCCAACAGCCACTCCAGTGACCCGGTCCCGATCCGCTCCAGCCGTCCGGGGACGCGGATCCGGCCGAGGATGCGGGCAACGGCTTCCGGATCCGCACCGGTGCCCTCCGGCAGCTGAACCAGAGCGGCCAGGGCGGTGGCCACGTTACCGCGCGCCGCCCGGCCGGAGACCCCGGGCGCCGGCAGGCCGCACCAGTGGTGTCCGGCGCAGCGCCACCACCAGAGCCCGTCGTCCCCCTCCCCCCAGGTGAAGGCGTCCCCGGCCTCCACCAGTCCGGCACCGACCTCCAGGGCGATCCGACGCAGCGCCGCCGGCGCATCCGGCTGACCGATCACCGCCGGCCGGCCGGAGCGAAAGATGCCGGCCTTCTCCGCGGCGATCACCTCGAGGTCGTCACCCAGGAACTCGGCATGATCGCGGGCGATGCGGGTCACCACGGCGATATCAGCATCCACCGTGTTCACTGCGTCCAGCCGGCCGCCCAGGCCCACCTCGAGGATCCAGACCGCCGCGCCACTGCGCCCGAAGAGGTCGAAGGCTGCGAGGGTGGTGTGCTCGAAGTAGGTCAGGCTTACGCCCGCCTCGCTCCGGGCCTGCTCGACCCGACCCAGCGCCTCGATCAGCGCGGCATCGCTGACCTCCGCGCCATCGATGCGCATGCGCTCGTTGAAGCGCTGGAAATGCGGCGAGGTGTAGAGTGCCGTGGCCACGCCAAGACCGTTCAGCACACCCTCGAGGGTCCGCGCCACGCTCCCCTTGCCGTTGGTCCCGCCGACGGTGATCACCCGCGCGGTGGGATCGAGGACACCAAGGCGCCGACCCACCGCGGCCACCCGCTCAAGGCCCAGGTCGATGGCCGTCGGGTGGGCCGCTGCCAGGCGTGCCAGCCAGCCATCGAGATCCGCCGGGACTGCCGGCTGCGCCGTGCGGGCGTCGTTCATGCGTTGCGTGAGCCGCCCCCGTCCTCACCGGCGTCGGCCGGACCGTCACCCGCCTCGCCGGAGCCGTCTCCCTCGGTCGGCTCGCCGGCCTCGGTGCCCTGCGCCTCGGCAGCCGTCGGCTCGGACTCCACCGCCGGAGCGGGCGCCACCGAGACATCGCCGCCGAGCTTGCCCATCAGCGAGGCGATCTCGTCGCGCATCTCGCGCCGGTCGACGATCATGTCGATGGCGCCGTGCTCGAGCAGGAACTCGGCCCGCTGAAACCCCTCGGGCAGGGTCTCGCGCACGGTCTGCTCGATCACCCGGGGACCGGCGAAGCCGATCAACGCCCCGGGCTCGGCGATGATGACATCGCCCAGCGTGGCCAGGCTGGCCGAGACACCGCCCATGGTCGGATCGGTGAGCACGGAGATATACGGCACCCGGGCCTCGTTGAGCCGCGAAATGGCCGCCGAGGTCTTGGCCATCTGCATCAGCGAGAACAGCGCCTCCTGCATGCGCGCCCCGCCCGAGGCCGAGAAACAGACCAGCGGGATGTCGTGGGCCCGGGCCTCCTCGGCGGCACGGCAGAAGCGCTCGCCAACGATGGTGCCCATGGACCCGCCCATGAATCCGAACTCGAACGCGCAGACGACGACGGGCCGCTGATGGACCGCACCGCGCATAGCCACCAGGGCGTCGTTCTCGCCGGTAGCCTTTTGGGCCTGGGTCAGCCGATCCCGGTAGCGCTTGCTGTCGCGAAAACGCAGGAAGTCCGAGGGCTGCAGTTCGGCGCCGATCTCCACGGCCTCGCAGGACTCGTCCAGGAACAGCCGCAGGCGCTGCCGCGCCGAGATCCGCATGTGTGCATCGCACTTCGGGCAGACCTCGAGGTTGCGCTCCAGATCCGGGCGGTAAAGGATGCCCTGACACGACTCGCACTTGGTCCACAGCCCCTCGGGGACGCTGCGGCTGCGCGGTCCGGCCTCAGTCCGGATGCGCCGCGGCATGAGTTTCTGAAACCAGCTCACGAATCACCCCCCGTCGTCGTCTCGTCCATCGCCCGGCGCAGGGCGCGGACGGCATCGCGCAGGCGCTCGGGCAGATCCGCCGCCGCGCCGTGTTCGCCGATCATGCGCACCAGCGCGCTGCCGACGATCACACCGTCGGCGCAAGGCGCCAGCGCCGCAGCGCTCTGCGGGTCGCGCACCCCGAACCCGACGGCCACCGGCAGATCAGTGACGCGGCGGATACCGGTGACCTGCTGCTCCACCAACCCGGCATCCAGGTCCGCCGCACCGGTGACCCCCTTGAGGGCGACCGCGTAGACGAACCCGCCGGCCACCGAGCAGACCCGCTCGAGGCGGGCGGCGCTGGTGTTGGGCGCCACTAGGTAGATGAGATCGAGGCCGTGGGCCTGCGCCTCGTCGGCCAGCTCTTCGGCCTCCTCCGGGGGCAGATCAACCGTCAGCAGCCCATCGACACCGGCGGCGGCGGCATCGCGCGCAAAGGCGCCGTAGCCGGCAGCCTCGAGGATATTGGCGTAACCCATGAAGACCACCGGCGTATCCGGATCGTCCTCGCGGAAACGGCGCACGACCTCGAACAGCCGCGCCGGCGTCGTCCCCGCCGCCAGTGCCCGGGCGCAGGCGGCCTGGATCACAGGGCCGTCGGCCATCGGATCGGAAAACGGGACGCCAACCTCGATGATGTCGGCGCCGCCGGCCACCAGGGCGTGCATCAGGCGCACGGTGTCGTCGGGCGACGGATCACCACCGGTGATGTACGGGATCAGGGCCGTTCGCCCGGCGGAGCGGCAAGTGCGGAAACGTTCAGCGATGCGGCTCACAGTTCGATGCCCTCCTGCGCCGCGACAGTGGCGATGTCCTTGTCACCCCGTCCGGAGAGATTGACCACCAGGGTGGCGTCCGGCCCGAGTTCCGCGGCCAGGCTTTCGGCGTAGGCGACCGCATGGGCGGTCTCCAGCGCCGGCAGGATGCCCTCGGTTCGGCTGAGCCGGTGGAACGCCGCGAGCGCCTCGGCATCGGTGACCGCGACGTACTCGGCGCGCCCGGTATCCTTCAGCCAGGCGTGCTCGGGGCCGACGCCGGGGTAGTCGAGGCCGGCCGAGATGGAGTGGGTGCCGATGATCTGCCCCTCGTCGGACTCCATCAGGTAGCTGCGCGCGCCGTGCAGCACCCCGGGCCGTCCGGCATTGAGCGGAGCGGCATGCCGACCGCTGGCCACGCCTTCGCCACCGGCCTCGACACCCACCAGCCGGACAGCGGCGTCGTCGAGGAACGGGTGGAAGATGCCCAGGGCATTGGAGCCGCCGCCGACGCACGCCACCACGGCATCGGGCAGACGGCCCTCGCGCTCCAGCATCTGCGCCCGGGTCTCGACGCCGATGACCCGCTGGAGATCACGCACCAGGGTCGGATAGGGGTGGGGGCCGGCGACGGTGCCGATGATGTAGAAGGTGTTGTCGACGTTCGCCACCCAGTCGCGCATCGCCTCGTTCATGGCGTCCTTGAGGGTGCGCGTACCGGCATCCACGGCGCGGACCTCCGCACCAAGCAGGCGCATCCGATAGACGTTGGCGGCCTGGCGCTGCACATCGTCGGCTCCCATGTAGACGACGCACTCCAGGCCCATTCGCGCGGCCACCGTCGCCGTGGCCACGCCGTGCTGGCCGGCCCCGGTCTCGGCAATGATCCGGGTCTTGCCCATGCGTGCGGCCAGCACCGCCTGGCCGACGGTGTTGTTGACCTTGTGCGCGCCGGTATGGGCCAGGTCCTCACGCTTGAAATAGATGCGCGCCCCGCCGGCGCTGGCGGTCAGCCGCTCGGCCAAATACAGCGGAGTCGGTCGGCCGACGAAATCGCGCAGCTCGCGGTCGAGTTCATCCTGAAAGGCCGGATCGCGACGCGCTTCCGCGTACGCCTCGGCCAGCTCCTCAAGCGGCCCCACCAGGGTCTCGGAGACGAACCGTCCCCCGAAACGGCCAAAGTGCCCGTCGTGCTCCCCGGCGGGATCGCCGCCGTACTGCTCAGGTCTCGTCGCCACGTTCCACCTCCGCGAGAAACCGGGCTATGCGCTCCCGGTCCTTGATCCCCGGCTCCGACTCGACGCCGCTGCTGACATCCACGGCGAAGGGGCGCACATTGCGCACCACCCCCGCCACATTCTCGGCGTTCAGGCCGCCGGCCACCGTAAGCCCCCGCACGCCGCCCGGGATCGTGTCGTGATCAAAGGACTCGCCCCGGCCACCCCGTTCGCCCAGGCGGTGGCTGTCGAACAGGAACCCGCTGGCATCGGGATAGGCCGCCACATAATCCTGAGGATCCACCCCGCCGCCCATGGGCACCGCCTTGACGTAACGGCGCTCGTAGAAGCGGCAGAGCTCAGGCGCCTCATCGCCGTGGAACTGCAGGGTATCAAGGTGCAGCCCCTCGAGCGCCACTTCCACCTGCCCCGGCTTGGGATCGACAAACAGGCCGACCACGGAGACAAAGGCCGGGACCGCGGCCACAATGGCGCGGGCCTCTTTCATATCCACCGCACGCGGGCTGGCATCGCAGAAGACCAGGCCGATGGCATCGGCCCCCAACTCCACGGCGGTCGCGGCATCTTCAGGGCGGGTGATTCCGCAGATCTTGACGCGCGTGCGCACGCTCGGCGTCCCCCTTCGGCGGCTCCAAGGAAAGCGCAAATGTTACCGCGTGGGCCGGCTTTACGCCAAAAACGGCCAGTGCCCTTCGGCGGGGAGTCCGTAATGCGGCGGGTAGACCACCCGGGTCAGGTAGAGCCCGGACGCCGGCGCCGTGATCCCGCTGCGGGTCCGGTCGCCCGCGGCCAGCAGATCGGCGGGCCAGTGCTCAGCCTGCTCGCCGGTTCCGACGGCCATCAGCGTCCCGGCGATGTTGCGCACCATGTGGTGCACGAAGGCGTTGGCCTCGATGTCGATGAACAGAAGCTCACCGTGGCGGTGCACATCGATCCGGTACACCTCGCGAACGGCGTGGGGTGCCTGGCAGGCGACGGCACGGAAGGCCGAGAAGTCTTGCTCACCGACCAGGGCCTGGGCGGCCCGGTGCATACGCCCCGCATCGAGCTCGCGGTGGGTCCACGCCACCCGGTGGCGCAACAGCGCCGGGCGGGCGCGGCGGCTCAGGAAGACGTAGCGGTAGCCACGGCGCTGGGCGCGGTAGCGGGCGTGGAAATCGGCGTCGACGGCGTGGGCCGAGCGCACGCTGACCGTCTCGGGCAGTTGCGCGTTGGTCCCTAGCACCCAGGCGTGCAGCGGGCGCGACGCCGTCGTATCGAAATGAACCACCTGCGCGGCGGCGTGCACCCCGGCATCGGTTCGCCCGGCGCAGACCACGGTCACGGGGTGATCCGCGATCCGCGACACCGCCCGCTCGAGGGCCTGCTGCACCGAGGGGGCGTGGTCCTGGCGCTGCCAGCCGCTGAAATTGGTGCCGTCATACTCCAGCACCAGCGCGATGCGTTGCTCGGTACACGCTCCCGCCAAGGCCGCCCCGCCTACTCGCCGCCGAGCTCAGCCAGGACCTGCCGGGCGCTCTCGCGCTGCGACTCGGTCCCCTCCTCCAGGACCTCCTCGAGCAGGCTGCGGGCCCCCGGCTCATCCCCCAGGTCGATGTAGGCCCGGGCCAGGTCGAGCTTGGTGTCGGCCTCATCCCCCTCACCGACCCCCAGGGACGGCTCCGGCTCAGCCTCCGGCTCGGCACCCTCGTCCGCCTGCAGGCCGAGCCCCTCCTCGGCGCCCTCGTCTTCCTCCTCGCTGAACAGGCTGTCGAGGTCCATTTCGTCGAGTTCATCGCCGCTGGCATCCGCACCGCCGAAGAGCTCATCGGCGACGTCCTGCGCGCCGGCACTCGATTCCGGCTCGCGGGCCATGGCCGGCTCAGGCTCCTCGGCGGGCTCGGCAGCTGCCGGCCCCCCGGCGGCCTCGGGCTCCGCCGGCTGCGGCTGCTCGTCAAAAGCCGCATCAAGACGGCGATCGAAGTCATCCTCGCCCTCGCCTTCGCCCGGCGCCTGCTTGCCGACTCCTTCGCCCTCGTCAGCGTCCAGACCCAGATCCAGGTCTTCCAGATCCGGCTTGGTATCCAGACCCTCCTCGACCTCGGGCGCCGGACTCTCCGGCGTACCGCCATCGGCTGCCGCCCCCCCAGGCGCCTGCGCTTCGCCCTCCGCCTCGTCGGCGTGCGCCTGGCTTGCTGCCGCGGCATCGGCGAACAGCGGACTATCCGGCACGAAGGCCACACCCAGTGCCACCGCTGCCTGCCAGGTCGGGTCGGCGTCACTGCGGGTCCGGTCATAGAGATCCTGGGCCTGGCTGAGGAACGCCTCCCGATCGCCGAGGCGGGAGTGCACCTCGAGCAACCGCAGGCGCAGATCGGTGCGTGCCGGTTCGCGGTGAATGCCGCGCTCGAGCACGTCCCGGGCCCGGCGCAGGTCGTCGTCCGCCAGGTACTCGTCGGCGAGTTCGAGGGCGTCGCGGCGTGCCCCGCTGTCGAAATCGAAATCGAGGTCGCCGCGATCGAGGCGCAGCCCCTCCCGGCTATCAGGCTCCGCCGAACGGCGCCGCCGGCGCAGCAACAGGCCGGCGACCACAGCGAGCGCCAGCAGGGTTCCTCCGGTGGCGATCAGCATCTGCCGCCGTGCCTCCTCGTCACGCCAGAGGTCGGCAGCGGTGACGTCGCCGTCGCCGGAGAGCCACTGCGCCCAGCCGACCTCATCTTCCGTCTCTTCCTCGCGCTCCGGCGCCTCCGGCTCAACCTCGACGGGCGCTGGCTCCGGCTCGTCCAGGGGGTCGAGGGGCTCGTCCACCTCGGGCAGCGGGACGATCGGCGTCGGCTCGGCATCCGGCGGCGGCAGCACCCCTTCCATGTCCAGGTCCACCAGCCGCTCGAGCGCCGCCACCCGCTCGCTCAGATCCTCAACCTGCGCCCGGAGGCTGTCACGTTCCGAACGCAGGCTCGCCCGCTCCTCCCGCAGGGCCGCCAGCGCCCCCTGCAACCGGCGTACGTTGGCCTCAGAGGCCTCCAGCTCGGTATCAAGCAGCGAGAGCACCTCTTCGGTGCCTTCCTCATCGCCCAGGGCCAGGATGCGCAGACGGCCCTCCTCGGCTGTCGGCGCCTCTTCCTCCCCAACGGGCGCGTCGGGGTCCGCCAGGTCAGGGATAGGCACCGACTCGTCGAGCTCCTCCACCGCCGCGCGTCGCTCGGCTGGCGGCACCCAGCTGGCCAGGTGCTCCTCGTAGATCGCCTGGGCCTCGCCGGCAGAAAGCTGCTCGATCTGCTCGCGGCTGGGCAGCTTCAGCCACCACCCACTGAGCAGGTCGTTGACGTTGTCGTCAGAGAAGGCGCGGGGATTGAGCCGCTGGATGGCCAGCATGGTCTGCGCGACCGTCACCGAGTCATCGGGGCGGTGCTCCGACGCGATCCGCCACAGGGTATCCCCCTCCTCCACCGGCCCATAGGCGGTGGATCGGCGCTCGCGCTCACCGTCGCGGGTCACCTCCTCAAACGGCTCGCCCTCGCGGGCCAGTGGCTGCCCCTGTGCCGGGGCATCGTCGTCGGCGGTGGTCGGCCGCTCGAGGAGCAGGGTGTACTCGCGGACCAGGTCGCCCTCGGGCCAGCTGACCTGGACCAGGAAATCAAGCAGGGGCTCATCGATGGGCTGCTGGCTGGTGACGGCGATGTACGGGGCATCCTCGCCCGACTCGATCAGCTCAAAGTCGAGCAGCGACAGCTCGGGCGCACGCTCGATCCCGGCGCGATCGAAGATCCGCCCCGGGGCCAGGCCGACATCGAGCCGCGCCAACTCGTCGGAACCGAGATCCCGCACAGGGATGCGCGCCGAAACCGGCTCGCCGGCCTCGGAGCGGCCCTCGATGGTACCGAGGCTGACCTCCACCGCGGCCGCCACCGAGACCAGTGACAGACCTGCCAGGCCGGCGAGGCCGTGAATCGCCTTGCGCACGGGCTCGCCCCTCCGTCCGCCGTCAGATGTATTCGCCAATCAGCAGCTCCGCGATCTGCACGCTGTTCAGCGCTGCTCCCTTGCGGACGTTATCGGCCACCACCCACAGATCGAGACCCCGCTCGTGGCTGATGTCCTCGCGGATGCGTCCGACGTAGACTGGATCGCGCCCCGCGGCCTCGGTCAGTGCCGTCGGATAGCCGCCACCGGCGCGCTCGTCCAAGACCTCGATGCCCGGAGCGCCGGAGAGCACCTGCCGGGCACGCTCGGCGGTGATGCGCTCACGGGTCTCGATGTGCACAGCCTCGGAGTGGCCGTAGACCACCGGCACCCGCACCGTGGTCGGGTTCACCCGCACGGAGGAGTCCTCGAAGATCTTGATGGTCTCCCAGACCATCTTCATCTCCTCCTTGGTGTAGCCGTTGTCCTGGAAGTCGTCGATGTGCGGCAGGCAGTTGAAGGCGATCGGCTTGGGATACTCGGCACACTGCGGCTCGGCGCCGTCGAGGATCGCCCGACTCTGGGTGTGGAGTTCGTCGATGGCCGGCTTGCCACTGCCGGAGACCGCCTGGTAGGTGGCCACGTTGATCCGCTCGATGCCCACGGCGTCATGGATCGGCTTGAGCGCCACTAGCATCTGGATGGTGGAACAGTTGGGGTTGGCGATGATCCCCCGCTTCTTGTAGCCAGCCACCGCGTGAGGGTTCACCTCGGGGATGATCAGCGGGATATCGTCGTCATAGCGGAAGTGGGAGGTGTTGTCGATGACCACCGCACCGGCCTCCGCCGCCCGCGGCGCATGCTCGGCGGAGATGGAGCCCCCGGCGGAGAAGAGCGCGATCTGAACCTGCGAGAAATCGAACTCGGCCAGATCCTGGATCACCAGCTCCTGCCCGGCAAAGGTCACCGTGTTCCCCGCCGAGCGCGCGCTGGCCAGCGGGTAGATCCTGCGCGCGGGGAAGCCGCGCTCGGCCAGGATGGAGAGCATCACCTCTCCCACGGCGCCGGTGGCACCAACGACGGCGACGTCGTACTGCTTGCTCATGGATCCTTAGCCCCTGTCTGGACGTTTTCCTGTCCGGAGTCTAACGCCTCGCGGCAGCACGGGGCCAGCGCGACCCGCCGCCTCGGGCCGCCCCAGCAATCCGCGAACTGGCACGCCGGCAGGTACCTGCTAGATTGTCTGCAGTTCCCCCCAACCCGTGAAACCAAGGAGCGGCACCCATGCACAGAGGCATTCTCTATACGGCCGCCAGTGGCCTGGTCGCCGGTGGTTTGATCGGCGGGCAGGCGTTTGCGCAGCTGCCGGCCCAGGACTTCAGCTACGACTACGCCGAGGGCGGCGTTGTCTTTACTGAGCTGGACGACGCGGATCAGGACCTTGTCGGCCCGCGGCTGATCGGCTCGCTGAGCCTGACCGACGACATCTTCCTGCGCGGCGAGGCCAGCTACCTCACCGACGACATCGACATCACCACGCTCTCGCTGGGCCCGGGCTACCGCCTGGCGGTCACGCCGGGCATCGACCTCTACGGCGTCGCCGCCCTGGTCTACCGCGATACGGATCCCGACTCGGCGAGTAGCGAGAGCGAGACCGGCTACGAACTCACCGCCGGCATCCGCCACGGCTGCATGTTCCTCGACGGCCTGCAGTACGCCTGGGAGATCCGCTACCTGGATGTGGACACTGAGGAGGACCTCGACGACGGCATCGTCAACCTGGCGGCCAAGTTCACCTACGCGCTGACCCCGCAGTGGGACGCCGTGGGCGATCTGCAGATCAACGACGCCGGCGACGAGAACGATCTGGGCCTGGCCCTCGGGGCCCGCTTCAACTTCTAACGCCTCCCCGGGACGCGCGGAGGCACCCACGCAAAGGGGCCGCACCTTGTCGGGTGCGGCCCCTTTGTCGCGGGTGGTTGCTGCGGGCTGTGGCTGGAGCTACAGCCGCTGCGCCACCGCCTCGCCCATTTCCCGGGTGCCCACCGGCCGCGTACCGCCCTGCAGGTCCGGGGTGCGCAGCCCTTCCTCGAGCACCGCCCCCACGGCGGCCTCGACCCGGTCGGCAGCCTCGCCGGCACCCAGGCTATAGCGCAGCATCATCGCCACCGACAGGATCGTGGCCAGCGGATTGGCCTTGTCCTGCCCGGCGATGTCCGGCGCTGAGCCGTGCACCGGCTCGTAGAGCCCCTTGCCGTGCTCATCCAGCGAGGCCGAGGGCAGCATGCCGATGGAGCCGGTCAACTGGGCGGCGCAGTCCGAGAGGATGTCGCCGAAGAGGTTGCCGGTGACCACCACGTCGAACTGCTTCGGCGCGCGCACCAGCTGCATGGCGGCGTTGTCCACATACATATGGGAGAGCTCCACCGCCGGATAGTCGGCGGCCACCCGCTCGGCGACCTCCCGCCAGAGCTCCGAGCTCTCCAACACGTTCGCCTTGTCCACCGAGCAGACCCGCCCCTGGCGCTGCTGCGCCGCCTCGAAGGCCAGGCGCATGATCCGCTCGATCTCCGACTCGCTGTAGACCTCGGTGTTGTACCCCTGGCGCTCGCCGTTCTCCAGCGTGCGGATCCCCCGGGGCTGGCCGAAGTAGATGCCGCCGGTGAGCTCGCGGACGATGAGGATGTCCAGCCCCGCCACAACCTCCTCGCGCAGCGCCGAGGCCCCGGCCAGCTGCGGGTAGAGGATGGCCGGGCGCAGATTGCCGAACAGCCCCAGCTCCGAGCGGATCGCCAGCAGGCCACGCTCCGGGCGCACCTCGCGGGGCAGCGCGTCGTACTGCGGGCCGCCGACCGCGCCGAGCAGCACCGCGTCGGCCGCCCGCGCCAGGCGCAGGGTCTCATCGGGCAGGGGCTGCCCCGCCGCGTCGTAGCCGGCGCCGCCGATGGGCGCCGTCTCCATCTCGCAGCCAAGCCCGTGGCGCTCGTTCAGGGCCTCCAGCACGCGCCGGGCCTCCGCGGTGATCTCGGGGCCGATACCGTCGCCGGGAAGCAGCAGGATCTTGTGGGACATAGGTTCTATTCAGGTTCCAGGGTTCAGGGTTCGGGGAAGAGCCAGGGGGCTTCCTGCTTGCGCCGCTGCTCGTAGGCCTGGATCGCCTCGCTCTGCTCCTCCAGGGTGACGCCGATCTCATCGAGCCCCTCGAGCAGCATGCGCTTGCGGAACGGATCCACCTCGAAGCCGAAGCGCTCGCCATCCGGGGTCAGGACCTGCTGCTCGAAAAGATCGATGGTCAGCTGGTACCCCTCGGTGGCGTAAACCGCCTGGAAGAGCCGGTCCACCACCCCCTCCTCCAGCACCACCGGCAGCAGGCCGTTCTTGAAGCAGTTGCTGTAGAAGATATCGGCGAAGCTTGGCGCCACAATCGCCCGGAAGCCGTAGTCCTTGAGCGCCCAGGGGGCGTGTTCCCGGGATGAGCCGCAGCCGAAGTTGTCCCGGGTGAGCAGCACGCTGGCCCCCTGATAACGCTCCTGGTTGAGGACGAAATCGGGGTTGCGCGGCCGGTTCGCACAGTCCATCCCCGGCTCGCCGCGGTCGAGGTACCGCCACTCGTCAAAGAGGTACGGACCGAACCCGGTGCGCTTGACCGACTTGAGGAACTGCTTGGGGATGATGGCGTCCGTGTCCACGTTGGAGCGATCCAACGGCGCCACCAGACCGGTGTGTCGAGTGAAAGGTTCCATGGGCGTTTCCAGTCGTTGGATGAAGGGCCGGAGACGTGTCAGCGACTACTCTCGGATATCCACGAAGTGGCCGTGAATGGCTGCGGCGGCGACCATCGCCGGGCTGGCCAGATGGGTGCGTCCCCCCTGTCCCTGCCGGCCCTCGAAATTGCGGTTCGAGGTGGAGGCACAGCGCTCGCCGGGCTCCAGGCGATCAGGATTCATGCCCAGGCACATGGAGCACCCCGGCTCCCGCCATTCGAAACCGGCCTCGAGGAAGACCCGGTCCAGCCCCTCGGCCTCGGCCTGCTGCTTGACCACCCCGGAGCCCGGCACCACCAGGGCCTGGCGAATGTTCTCCGCCACCCGGCGGCCACGGACCACCTCGGCGGCTTCGCGCAGATCCTCGATACGGGCGTTGGTGCAGGAACCGATGAAGATCTTGTCCATGGGGATGTCAGTCAGGGCGATTCCCGGCTCCAGGCCCATGTACTCCAGTGCCCGGGTCATTGCCCGGGCACGGACCGCATCGGACTCCTCGGCCGGGTCGGGCACGTGCCGGTTCACCGAGGCGACCATCTCCGGCGAGGTCCCCCAGGTTACCTGGGGCTCGATCTCGTCGGCGTGCATCTCCACCACCCGGTCGAACTCGGCGTCCGGATCCGAGACCAGATTGCGCCAGCTGGCCACGGCCTGCTCCCACCGCTCGCCCTCCGGGGCGTTGGGCCGGCCACAGACGTAATCGATGGTGGTGTCGTCCACGGCCACCATGCCGGTGCGTGCCCCGGCCTCGATGGACATGTTGCAGATGGTCATCCGCCCCTCCATGGAGAGGTTGCGGATGGCTTCACCGCCGTACTCCAGGGCGTAGCCGGTGCCGCCGGCAGTGCCGATACGGCCAATGATCGCCAGGATGATGTCCTTGGCCGTGACCCCGCGCCCCAGCTGCCCCTCGATGCGGATGAGCATGGTCCGGGCCTTTTTCTGGACCAGGGTCTGAGTGGCCAGGACGTGCTCCACCTCGCTGGTCCCCACGCCGAAGGCCAGGGCACCGAGCGCCCCATGGGTGGAGGTGTGGGAGTCGCCACAGACCAGCGTCATCCCGGGCAGGGTGGTGCCCTGCTCGGGACCGACGACGTGGACAATCCCCTGACGCGGGTCGTGGATGCCGAACTCGGTGACCCGGAAGTCGGCACAGTTGCGGTCCAGCGTCTCGATCTGAACACGCGAGACCGGATCCTCCACCGGCTGGCTGCGATCGGTGGTGGGAACATTGTGATCGGTCACGGCAAGATTGGACGCCACGCTCCAGGGCTGGCGCCCGGCCAAGCGGAGACCCTCAAACGCCTGCGGCGAGGTCACCTCGTGCAGGAGCTGACGATCGATGTAGAGCAGCGCCGAGCCGTCGTCGTACTCGGTGACCACATGGCTATCCCAGAGCTTGTCGTAGAGGGTCTTCCCGGTCATTGGCCTGTTCTATCAATTGACTTCAAAACATTCACCGTACAATTATATCGGACCGACCCCCTTCGGGGGAAATGCCTCCCCTCAGGCCCGCTGCCCGCGCAGGCTCCAAGCCGCCAGGATCGCCGCCAGGAAAGCCACCGCGCTGGCGGCCAGGAAGGTCTGCCCACCGAAGACATCCCAGGCCATGCCCGAGAGCAGCGACCCCAGCGCGACGCCGGCGCCGAAGGTCAGGCTGGAGTAGAGCGCCTGCCCGCGCCCCTGCGCGGCGCCGGTGAAAAAACGGTTGACCACGTCAATGGCCACCGCGTGGTAGATCCCGAAGCTGGCGGCGTGGAAGGTCTGACTCAGGGCCACCAGCCAGGCCGAGTCCACCCAGGCGGCGACCATCAGCCACCGCAGCCCGCCCAGCGTCAGCGCCAGTGTCAGCAAAGTGCGGGCCCCGAAACGGGGTAGTAGCCGATGCATGACCAGGAAGATGACGATCTCGGCCACCACGCCCCAGGCCCATAGGGCCCCGATCAGCCCGCCGCTGTAGCCGTGGTCCTCCAGGTAGATGCTGAAAAAGCCGTAGAACGGTCCGTGGCCCATCTGGTTGAGGAAACAGGCCAGAAAGAACCCGATCACCGCCGGCCGGCGCAGGGTCTCCCAGAAACCGTCACCATCGGCACGGCGCATGGCGCGCCCCGCCTCCGGCGCGATCAGGCTGGAGATGGCCAGCCCGCCGAAGATCAGCAGCACCACGTAGGGCAGCGCGTCGAACCCGGCCCGGTCGAGCATCTCCCCGATGCCCATCACCGACAGGATGAACCCCACCGAGCCCCAAAGCCGGATACGCCCGTATCGGTGCTCCTGCCCACGCAGGTGGTTGAAGGTATTGGCCTCGTACTGGGGCAGCGCGGCGTTCCAGAAGAAGCCGAACAGGGCCATCACCAGGGCCACCGCCCCGTAGGTCTCGGCGATGAGGATGGCGGAGAAGGCCAGGAAAGCCACCACCGAGGCGGCACGCACCACAGCCATGCGCCGGTCGAGCCGATCGGCCAGAGCCCCCCAGACGTTGGGCGCGATGATCTTGGTGGCGTGCAGGATGGCCAGCAGCTGACCGATCTCCGCCGAAGAGAACCCCTCGGCGCGCAGATACGGCCCCCAGTAGGGCATCAGCGCCCCGAGGGCGGCGAAGAAGAACAGGTAGAAGCCGGAGAGCCGCCAGTAAGGCAGCGGCGTCTGCGCCCCGCCCGGAGCCCCGACGCTCAACGGGTCACTCCCGGTCGCGGGCGGGCAGCACCGGGGTCCCGGACTCGACGTCGGCGTTCTGTGCCCGATGCCGCAGCCAGTGATCCATCACTACCAGCGCCGCCATGGCCTCGGCAATGGGCACGGCACGGATCCCGACGCAGGGATCGTGGCGTCCTTTGGTCACCACCGAGACCGGCTGGCCGTGGACGTCCACCGAGCGTCCCGGAATGAGCATGCTCGAGGTGGGCTTGAGCGCAGCCCGCACCACCAGATCCTGCCCGCTGGAGATACCACCGAGCACTCCGCCGGACTGGTTGCCGGCGAACCCGTCCGGAGTCAGTTCATCGCGATGGGCGCTACCCCGCTGCCCGGCGGCGGCCATACCCGCGCCGACCTCCACCCCCTTGACGGCGTTAATGGACATCAGCGCCTTGGCCAGATCGGCATCGAGCCGGTCGAAGACCGGCTCGCCGAGCCCCGGCGGCATATGGCGGACCTCGACCTCCACCGCCGCACCCACCGAGTCGCCGGCCTTGCGAACCTCGTGGATCAGCGCCTCGAGCTCCGGAATGCGCGCCGGATCAGCGCAGAAGAAATCGTTGCTGTCGACGGCGGACCAGTCTTCGGCCCCAAGTTCGATCTCGCCCATCTGCGCCAGCCGTCCACGGATTTCGATACCGAGACGCTGGGCGAGATAGCGGCGGGCGATGGCCCCGGCCGCCACCCGGACGGCCGTCTCCCGGGCCGAGGAGCGCCCGCCGCCACGATAGTCACGGATGCCGTACTTTTGCTGATAGGTGTAGTCGGCGTGCCCGGGCCGGAAGCGCTCGGCGATCTCCGAGTAATCCTTGGAGCGCTGATCGGTGTTTTCGATGAGCAGCCCGATGGACGTCCCGGTGGTCACCCCCTCGAAGACCCCGGAGAGGATCCGCACCTGATCGCTCTCGCGGCGCTGCGTGGTGTGCTTGGAGCGCCCGGGCCGGCGCCGGTCGAGTTCGACCTGCAGATCCGTCTCGGTAAGGGCGAGCCCCGGCGGGCAGCCATCCACGACGCCGCCAAGCGCCGGGCCGTGGCTCTCGCCGAAGGTCGTAACCGTGAACAGGGTGCCGAAGGTATTCCCAGACATAGGTCACCGATTGTAGCACTGCAGACCTGTGGGCGGGCCTGGTCGGGTGCGGGTCGCTGCGCGTATGCTTCGCATCATGCAGAGTCCCGCCCCCGCCAATCTGATCACTGGCTTCCTGGGCGTCGGCAAGACCACGGCCATCCGGCACCTGCTCGCCGAGGCCCGCCCTGCCGGCGAGCGCTGGGCCGTGCTCGTCAACGAATTCGGCGATGTCGGTGTCGACGCCACACGATTCGAGGACGACGCGGCCATCGAAGAACTGCCCGGCGGCTGCCTGTGCTGCACACTCGGGGCGCCCTTCCGGATCGCCCTGGCCCGCCTGCTGCGCCGCAGCCGTCCGTCCCGTCTGCTGATCGAGCCGACCGGACTCGGCCATCCGGCGCGCATCCTCGACCTGCTCCGCGAATTCGAGCAGCAGGGCGCGATCTCGCTGCGCGCCACGCTGACCCTGATCGACCCGCGCCAACTCGATGATCCGCGGGTCGCCGGGCACGACGCATTCCTGGATCAGGCGCAGCTGGCCGATGTGCTGGTTGCCCACAAGACCGACCTGTGCAGCGCCGGCGAGCGCGCAACCTTCCAGGCCTGGGCCCGATCGCTGTATCCACCCAAGCAGCGCATCGAGGAGGCCGCCCACGGCTGCATCGATCCGGCTTGGCTGGACGAGTCAGCTGGCCGTGCCGGCCCCGCAGGCAGCGCGGCAGCGCCTCACCACGCCGGGCACCACGACCACCACGCCGACCGTGCCGCCACCCCCGAACCGGGCCGCCCGGTGCGCGCCGAGCAGGCTGGCGGCGCCGCTGCGGCCTGCGGGTGGATCTTCCACCCCGACGACGCCTTCGACCGCCAGGCCCTGCTCCGGGCCCTTGAGACCCTTCGCGGCTCCCAGCGCGTCAAGGGCGTCGTGCGCACCGGCCGCGACTGGCTGCGCGTGGATGTCGACGCCGATGGGGTCCGGATGGAAGCCACCGCCTGGCGCGGCGAAAGCCGGCTGGAGATCATTGGCCCGGCCGACGGGATCAGCTGGGCCGCCACCGAGCAGGCCCTGCTGGCAGCCCGCCGGGACGCCGGCGAGTGACCGCCGGGGCACCGCCGCATCGCTCTGGCGGACGCTGCACGCAACCCCTATCCTGTTACGGGAACGCGACAACCAACCAGGAAGCAGGCGATGGCCGAGTCCCGGCAGCGGACACCCGCCAGCACCGATGAAGAACACGCCCTGGTCCTCTTCTCCGGGGGGCAGGACTCCACGGCCTGTCTTGCCTGGGCCCTGGAGCGTTTCAGCCGCGTCGAGACCATCGGCTTCGCCTACGGGCAGCGGCACGACGTGGAACTCTCGGCCCGCCGCGAGGTTCTTGACGGCCTGCGGGCCCTGCGCCCCGATTGGGCGGCGCGTCTGGGCGAGGACCGCGTTCTCGACGCCGGCGTGCTCGGCGAGATCAGCGACACGGCGCTGACCCGCGAGGCCGAAATCACCTACGACGCGCGCGGCCTGCCCAACACCTTCGTCCCCGGCCGCAACCTGCTCTTCTTCACCCTGGCGGCGGCCCTGGGCCACCGGCGGGGCATCCGCCACCTGGTAGCCGGCGTCTGCGAAACCGACTTCTCCGGCTACCCCGACTGCCGCGACGACACCGTCAAGTCCCTGCAGGTCACCCTGAACCTGGGCATGGCCGAACGACTGGTGCTGCATACCCCCCTGATGTGGCTGGACAAGGCCCAGACTTGGGCGCTGACCGAACGACTCGGCGGAACCGCCCTGGTGGACCTGATCGTGGAGGCAAGCCACACCTGCTACTACGGCGCGCGCGAGCAGCGCCACGAGTGGGGCTACGGCTGCGGCGAATGCCCGGCCTGCCGTTTGCGCGCCGAGGGCTGGCACCGTTACCGAGACAGCAGCGCGGCGCCGTGATCCCACCGCCCGCGCCGGAGAATCGTGCCCGAACCACAACCGAGGGAGAACACCGATGCGCATCGCTGTAGTCGGGGCTGGCGTGGTCGGAACCTCCGTGGCCTGGGAACTGACCGCCCGTGGCCACCAGATCGTGCTCATCGAGCGCTGCAGCGACGTGGCGCAGGAGACGAGCTACGCCAACGGCGCCCAGCTCCACGCCGGCCACGCCGCTCCATGGAACCCTCCGGGCGTACTCCGGGATGCCATTGCCTGGCTCGGCAAACCCGACTCCCCGCTGCGCATCAATCCCTTGCGCGTACTGCGCAATCCGAGCTGGTCGCTGCGCTTCCTGGCCAACGCCACCGCCCGGCGCTACCGCCGTCACGCCGACGCCAATGCGGTCCTGGCCCTCTACGGCCTACAGCAGGCACGGGCGTGGCGTGACGAGCTCGACCTCTCGTTCGCCGCTCGCGACAGCGGCATCCTGAAGCTCTTCGATGACCCGGACGCTCTGGAGCAGGGGTGCACCGAAGCGGCTGCCGTGGAAGCGCTGGGCATCCGGCACCAGGTATTGGGAGTGGACGAGACGCTCGCCCGCGAACCCGCGCTGAGTGATACCGCAGACCAGCTGGCTGGCGCCATCGAGTTCCCCGACGACGGCTGCGGCGACCCGCTGCAGTTCACCGCGGCCCTGGCGCAGCGACTCACCGCCGAAGGCGCCGAACTGTGGCTCGACACTACGGCACGCAGGCTGCTCGGCGGCCCAGCGGGTGTGGAGGGCGTCGAGACCAGCCGCGGGATCATCGACGCGGACGCCGTAGTTGTCGCGGCGGGCAGTTACAGCCCGGCCCTGACCCGCAGCTTCGGTCTGCGCCTGCCCATCGAACCCGTCAAGGGGTATTCGGTGAGCATCCCGCTGCACGGGATAGAGGGCGCACCCGGGATGCCCATCATCGACGACGCCCGCAAGGTGGTCGTTACCCGACTGGGTGAGCAGCTGCGTATCGCCGGCAAGGCGGAGATCACCGGCTTCGATCTCAGGCTCGACGAGCGGCGCTGGCGAGCCGTCCGCGAGCAGGGTCTGAGCCGCTTCCCGCGCCTGGCCGAACAGCTGGCGGACGCCCCGAGCCAACCCTGGGCCGGCCTGCGCCCGATGACCTGCGACGGCCCCCCGATCCTGGGTCCGACCCCGATCTCCGGCCTGCACCTGGCCACGGGCGTCGGCCACCTGGGCTGGACGTTCGCCGCCGGCAGCGCGCGCCTGGTCGCCGACCAGCTGGAGGAGCGCACCTGCGACCTCGATCCCGCCCCGTACTGGCTCCAAAGCTACGGATGAACAAAGGGACGGGTCTTGTTATACAAAGGCTGTACATCTAGGCTGGAGTCTCGAGAGTGAGCAAGGCTCACCACGAAGCCCCCGGTCCATGAAAGGAGTATCACGATGGAACACGTAGCCTTCGGTAGCGAGGACATCGAGAACACCCTCGCCAAGATGGACGACGGCCAGCTCGACGGCCTGGCCTTCGGCGCCATCCAGCTCGACGGCGACGGCAACATCCTTCAGTACAACGCCGCGGAGGGCGACATCACCGGCCGCGACCCGAAGCAGGTCATCGGCAAGAACTTCTTCAAGGACGTGGCCCCGTGCACTGACAGCCCGGAGTTCTACGGCAAGTTCAAGGAAGGGGTGGCCTCGGGCAACCTGAACACGATGTTCGAGTACACCTTCGATTACCAAATGACGCCCACGAAGGTGAAGGTGCACATGAAGAAGGCCCTCTCCGGCGACAGCTACTGGGTCTTCGTCAAGCGCGTCTAGACCAGACCCCGCTGCCCGTGCCCGTCCCGGGCGCGGGCAGCCGCGAAAGGACCGACCGATGCAAGGGCTGAATGCCGATGAAGTGCTGCGGTTGCTGCGCAGCCTGATCCCCGGCGAGCTGGCCACCGGCCGCGGTCAACGGGGCGACCCGCCCGAAGCGCAGGACCTGTGCGCCGATAGCCGCCTGGATGCCGAACCAATCCGGGCGGACTCCCTGGATCGACTCAATCTAGCCAGCGCGCTCAACCGCTTCTTCCGCCTGCATGAGACCGGTGTGGAGGACCGTCTGCTGGCCGTGCGCCGGATCGGCGACATGGCCGAACTCATCGCCGACGCCAGTCAGCACACCAGCGGCCTGACCTTCTCGACCTCGGGCAGCACGGGCACCCCGCAGCCGCACCACCACAGCTGGGCGGCGCTGACCCAGGAGGCCGAGGCACTGGCCAACGCCCTGGGCAGTCACCCGCGGGTGATCGCCTGGCTGCCCGTCCACCACCTCTACGGTTTCGTCTTCGGCGTCGCCCTGCCCCGCGCGCTGGGCAGCACCGTGATCGAGAGCCACGCCGCGCCCACCGCCCTGTTCCGCGAGCCGGCACCTGACGACCTGATTGCCACCGTCCCGGCACGCTGGCGTTACCTGTTCGATAGCAATCACCGCTTCCCCGGCGGCACGGGCATCAGCTCGACCGCCGCGCTGGAGACCGCCTGCCGCAACGGGCTGTTGCAGGCCGGCCTGGACGCGCTGCTGGAGGTCTACGGCGCCACCGAGGCCGGCGGGATCGGCCTGCGCTGGGCACCCTCGGAGGACTACCGCCTGCTGCCCCACTGGCAGCGCGACGCGGACGGCAACCTCCAGCGCACTCAACCCGATGGTGCAGCGGTGACCGTGGCCCCGCTCGATCGCCTCCAGTGGCGGGACGAGCGGGTCTTCCGACCCACCGGACGCATCGATGACATCATTCAGATCGGCGGTGTGAACGTCTCTCCGGGGCACGTCGCGCGGCGCCTCGAAAGCCACGAGGCCGTTGCCGCCTGCGCGGTCCGCAGCCACGGCGAAGGCAGTCGTCGGCGCCTGAAGGCGTTCATCGTTCCCGCGCGTTCCGACGCCGATCCTGAAACGCTGCGCCAGACGCTCGAGAACTGGATCTGGGAGCACCTACCGGCGGTCGAGCGACCCACGGATCTGCGTATCGGCACCGAGCTTCCGCGCAACGCCATGGGCAAACTGCAGGACTGGGACTGAACAGCATGGCTGCAGTGGATCTGGCCGGTGGCCTGAGCGCCGCCGATATCGAGGGTATCGGACACGGCAGCAGCTCAGCCACGGTCTTAGCGGCCGGCTGGGAACGCTTGCGTGCCGCTGAGGGCTACCTCCAGCGCCTCGTGGACGAACGCCGGCTGGTCTACGGTGTCACCACCGGCTACGGACCGCTGGCCACCAGCCGGATCGACCCCTCCGCCTCGCGCACCCTGCAGCGCAACCTGGTCTACCACCTGTGCAGCGGCGTCGGCGATCCGCTCTCCCGTTGCCACACCCGCGCCACGCTGGCCGCGCGCATTGCCAGTGTCACCCGCGGACACTCCGGGGTCACGCCGGCGGTTGTGGAGCGCCTGCTGGGGTGGCTGGAGCAGGACGTGATCCCGGAAGTGCCGGCCATCGGGACCGTCGGCGCCAGCGGCGACCTGACCCCGCTGGCCCACGTGGCGCGGGCCCTGATGGGGGAGGGCCGGGTGAGCGTCCACGGCGGCGCCTGGGAGCCTGCTGACGCCGCCCAGCGCCGCCTGGGCTGGGAACCGTGGACCCTGGACGGCAAGGACGCCATCGCCCTGGTCAACGGCACCTCGACCACCGCCGGCATCAGTGCCGTCACCGGCGCGGGCGCCGAGCGGGCGGCCGGGATCTGTGCGGTACTGGGCATGCTCTACGCCGAGTTGCTTGGCGGCCATGCCGAGGCCTTCCAGCCGGCCATCGGCGCCGCCCGCCCTCACCCTGGCCAGATGCGGGCCCACGCCTGGCTCACCGCCCTGGCCGAGGACAGCCGGCGCCTGCAGCCGTGGCCCGGCGTGCCACCCCGGCTGGATGAAGAGCAAGGCGCCGTCCTGCCCGACCAGCCGCTGCCCCAGGACCCCTACTCGATCCGCTGCCTGCCTCAGGCGCTGGGCGCGGTGCTGGACAGCATCACCTTCCACAACCAGACCGTGGCCAGCGAGCTGGATGCGGCCAGCGACAACCCGCTGCTCTTCCCCGAGGAGGGGCGCGTGCTGCATGGCGGCAATTTCTTTGGCCAGCACCTGGCCTTTGCCGCCGACGCCCTGAACAACGCCCTGGTCCAACTGGCCGTGCACAGTGAACGGCGCATCAACCGCATCACCGACCCGGTGCGCAGCGGCTTCCCGGCCTTCATGCAGCCCCGCCAGACCGGTCTGCACAGCGGCTTTATGGGCGCCCAGGTGACGGCGTCGGCCCTGGTCGCGGAGATGCGCACCGGCGCCCACCCGGCCTCGATCCAGTCAGTGCCGACCAACGCCGACAACCAGGACATCGTCCCCATGAGCACCCGCGCCGCCCGCCAGGCGGCCACCAACCTGGACCACCTGCAGCGGATCCTGGCCATCGAGGCGCTGGTCCTGGCCCAGGGCCTGGAACTGACCGACGGGACCGGTTTCAGCCACAGCGCGCGTCAGACCCTGGCGTGGGTCCGCGAACTGGCGCCGCCATTGGAGGCGGACCGCCCGCTGGCCGAGGAGATCGCCGCAGTCGCCGACGCCCTGGCCACGCCCCACCGGGCCCAACGCCTGGTCGCCGGGCTGCCGGGCGCACCCCCGGGCCCGGCCTCCTGAGGCCTCAGTCGCAGGGCTCACCCCGCTTGTCGTCGGCCGGCCTTGGCCGGCCGGTCATGGCCACCTCGATGGCGGCCACTTTCACGCCGTCGCGACAAAGGGTGATGGACCCGGCGATACCTTGCCACCAATCATTTGGCGCGAACTTGAACCCCTCCGACCCGGTGCCCGCCGCGACCCGATGACCCGGCCCGGCGCCACGCCCCCGGGCGAGGAGCTGCTCCGGTTCCGGCGCCTGGCCGGATGCGGCCTCGCCGCGGAACAGGATCCAGCCGTCATCCCAGCCCTGCGCCTCGCACCCGCTCTGCGGGGTGCCGCCGCACAGGGTGACAGTCTCATCGTGGTCCAGCGCCTCGATGCGGGCCCGCTCCAGCCCGGCGAGGAGCTCCCGCTGCCAGGCCCAGGCACGGATCTCGTCTACACCGGCGCCCAACCGGGGCGCCGCCACGGCCGCCAGCCCGGCAGCCAGGGCGAGGACCACCAGCAGCTCGGTGAGGGTAAAGGCCGGGCTCAGTCGCCCCAGCAGACCTCGACGCCCTCGGGGCCACTGCCCCGCTCGCCGCGGTGATCGAGGGTGAATTCCGTACACGCCTCATCCGCCTCCTGCGGACTTCCCGGCGCCGGTGTGGCAGTCAGGCGAAAGCCATCGGCGTCGGTCTCGACCCCCAGCTCATAAAGGCCCCGCTCGGACAACTCCGGGACCTCATCCGTACACGCGTCGTAGTCCATCTCCTGGATGAAACAGCGCTCCAGCGCCATCCAGGTATCCATCAAGGTGGCGGTGGCGTCGCTACGGTCCGCCTGCACCTTGTACTGGCCGTAGAAGGGGTAGGCGATCGCCACCAGGATGGCCAAGATGGCCAAGACGATCATCAGCTCGACCAGGCTGAAGCCAGCCACGCGGACGCGCTGATCCGCTCTCCTCATAACACCTTCCTCAATCCCGATTCCCGTAGGGACATTCGCGCTGCCAGCGGATTTCGACGCGGTCAGCTGCTCCCGTTACCGGCGCCGGCGCGAACACACCACCCGCTTGCAGGCAGACCTCGGCCCCGTCCCCCCCGCTGCCGCGAGCACAAATCCGAAATTGCCCGTCGTCGCGCTCGATACGGTAGCACGGCGCCGCCACCTCGCCGCTGCAACACCCCGGATCGCCGGCTTCTTCGCGCCCGGCTGCCAGCTCCCGCCTTGCCCTGACCAGTTCATCGGCAGCCGCCAGGCGGGCTGCAGCCCGGGACTCCAAGGCCGCGGCCGCGCGCAGCTGCAGCGCGGTGGGGGCAACCACCGACCAGGACAACAGCGCCAACATGACCAACACGGCACTCAGGCCGAGCACCGCAAAGCCGAGCTGCCGGGAGGCCCCCGTCAAGGCAGCCTCCCGTGGATCGGCACCGTCAGCGTCTGGACCTGCCCCGCGCCGGTCGCACCCCGCTGGCCACCGGTGCGGATGCGTGCCGTAAAGCGCACGGCACACACCCGCAGCCAGTCGTCTACCTCCTCCGCGCGCTGGAAAGGCCCTGGATGATCCGGGACCTGGGCCGGGTCGTCGGCCCCCGGGCACTCGGCGAAGCCCATCTCCAGCGCCTCGACCCCGCGCAGGATCGGCTGCGGAGCCCCCTCGCCACGGCCGAGGTTCAGGGTCGGCACCCCATCGACGCCTCCGCCATCCGACCACCGCAACCGCCGCACCTGGACGGGCGACGCATCGTCGTCCTCCGCGGACTCCTCCTCCGGCCACCAGGGGACCCACGCCACCCCGCGCTCGGGCAGGTCGTGGTCCTCGCCAAGCCCGTCCAGGGTGAGATCCTTGGCGCCATCCTGCGCCTCGGCCTCGAGCAGGAACAGGCCCTCGGCATTACCGACCAGGACCTTGGCCGGCAGGCTTCCAAACACTTCCTCGGCCGGCTCATCCAGCTCGATTTGCGCCTCCGGGGCCGCTACCTCGATGGCATCGTAGCCGGTCGCCACGCTCCGCGGCGCCTCCTTACCGCGCACCCAGGTCAGCTCGCCTTCATCGGCGCGCAGACCCGGCGGATCGAGCTGGGCCCCGATCACCTCGCCGGCCGCGCCCTCGCCTCGATACAGCGGGGTCCTGCCGCCGCAGGCGACCTCCCCAGCCCGGGAGACTTCGCCGTCGAGCACCTGGCGCAGCAACGCCCCCTTGTCCGCCACCCGGCCAAGGTCTTCCACCGTGGCACTGGCCCGCAAAGCGCTATCGAGGATCTGCATCGCCGCGAGCAGCGCCACCGCCGCCACGGCCAGCGCCACCAGCAGCTCGACCAAGGTCACGCCATAGGCACGCCCGGTCATGGGCCGACCTCGAGGAGTTGCCCGGAGAGCTCAAGGGACGATGCCTCGTCCCGGTGGGGAGCCTGCCAGCGGAGTTCGACGCGGATGCGATCGGCGCCCGCCTCGACCGACACCTCGGCCTGCGGCAGCTGGCAGGCAACCTCGGCCCGCCAACCGTCGGCATCAACCACGTCGCCGCGGGCCTGGTCCCCGACCGACGGCGGTTGGCACGTGCCCACGTCCCCCGCATCGACCTCGGCCAGATCAGCCGAGCGCTGATCTGGCGCGACCAACCGGGCGCGGGTGATCAACTCTTCGGCGAGGAGAGTGGCTCGTACGTGATACGCGGCATCACGAGCCCCGTGCACGCCACCCAGAAGGGCCTGGAGCGACACGGCCGCGACACCGGCCAAGAGCCCGAGGGCGACGAGCGCCTCGAGCATTGTGAATCCAGAGTGGCGAGGCATCCCTTCCTCGCGTTTGGGTTCCATCCGCACCTTCCATGCGCACCCACTGAGACTAGCGCAAGATCGCCGGGACGCGACCGCGGCCCGATGACGCACGGGGGGCTTGGTTCCCCACCCGCCCTTCGGCTACAATTCGCGGCGTTGTTCAGGCAGCCTGTGCCGGTGTAGCTCAGTTGGTAGAGCAGCCGATTCGTAATCGGCAGGTCGGAGGTTCAAGTCCTCTCGCCGGCACCAGAAACCCCGATGACTCACCCCCAAAACCGTCTCTATTACGCCCACGGCAAGGGCACCGGCCCCTGGGGCCGCAAGAGTTCCGCCCTGCTGCCCGTCGCCGAGCAGGCCGGCTTCGCCGTCGAGAGCATCGACTTCACGGCCACCGAGGACCCGGACGAGCGGGTGGCCATGGTGCTCGAGCACCGACCCCGGGCCGCCGGTCGACTGGTGTTGGTCGGCTCCAGCATGGGCGGCTATGTCATGGCGAATGCCGCCAACGAGCTCAAGGCGGACGGCCTCTTCCTGCTCGCCCCGGCCATCGGCATACCGGGTTACCCGGCCTATCCGACGCCCACCACGGAGCACCAGGAGATCGTCCACGGCTGGCGCGATGCCCTGATCCCGCCCGAGGCGGTGATGACCTTCGCACAGCGCCAGCGGGCCCGCCTACACCTGCTCGACGCCGAGCACGACCTCAACGACCACCTGCCGACGCTACAACACCTGTTCGAAGATTTCCTCCGACGGGTGCGCGGCTGAGCGCTTCCCGCCAGTCCGCGCAGCATCACGTTGCATGACCCGCATCAGCGTGCGACGCTCCACCACAAGTGGATCATTCGTGAAAAAACCACTCAAAATAGGAGCTTCTCCATGAAGCGCACCGGTATCAAAGGTCTCATCGTCCTAATCGGGCTCGCGCTCTCGCTGGGTGCCATGGCGCCGACCACGGCGCTGGCGGGTGTGGTCGGGACCAGCGACGTGATCAGCGAGCGCCAGGCGGCATCCGACCGCGATCGCGTCCAGGAGGCCCTGCAACGCGAGGATGTCCAGCAAGCCCTGACCGACTACGGCGTTGATCCGGCGCAGGCCAAGGAGCGTGTCGCCGCGCTGAGCGATGAGGAGGCGCGGGAGCTGGCCGAACGCATCGAGCAGCAACCGGCCGGCGCGGGCGTTTCCATCGGCGCAACCACCATCCTCCTGCTGGTCATCATCTGGCTGCTGGTCCGCTGAACCGCTGCACCGCCATGGGGCCCGCAATCCGGCTGCAGCGGCGGATCACCCCGCGGTACGCCCTGATGGTGACAGCGCTTCTCGGTGCCGGGGGGGGGGGGGGGGGGGGGGGCCCCCGGGGGGGGGCGCGGGGGGGGGGGGCGGCGCCGCCCCCCCACTGCAGCACCCGGAGGTAATCGCCGAGGCGCGGGAGACCGCCGAGCTACCCCGCGCGGTGGAGCTGAGCGACACGCCCTTCTTCCCGGACGAGACCTACTACTGCGGCCCGGCGGCACTGGCCACGGTCTTGGTCGCCAGCGATGTGGTGACTACCGACGATGAGCTGATCGACGCCGTCTACCTTCCCGAGCGCCAGGGCACGCTGCAGAACGAGCTGCTGGCCGCCGCCCGCCGCGCCGACCGCATCCCGTATGTCCTCGCACCGGATCTAGCCGACCTACTAGCGGAGGTAGCCGGCGGCCGCCCGGTTTTGGTCCTGCAGAACCTGGCCCTGGAGGCGTTGCCCCACTGGCATTACGCCGTGGTGGTGGGCTTTGACCTGGACGCTGGAACGGTCACCCTGCGCTCGGGGACCGAGCGACGCGAGACCCTCTCGCTGCGCCGGTTCGAGCGAACCTGGCAACGCGGCGACCATTGGGCGATGGTGATCCCGCGCCCCGGGCACCTGCCCCGCAGTGCCAACGCCGATGACTGGGTCGCCGCCGTCGCCGAGCTGGAGCGCCAGGAGCGCTGGGAGCCGGCCCTGGCCGGCTACCACGCCGCCACGACGCGCTGGCCCGCGCACGCAGACGCCTGGCTGGGCCTCGGCAACATCCGCTACGCCCGGGGGGAGTACGCCGCCGCTGTGGACGCCTATGGCCACGCTATCGAGGCGGAGGACGAGTCGGGGCCAGCGGCCCACCACAACCTGGCTTGGGCACTGCTGCGCCTGGACCAGGTCGCCGAGGCGCTGGAGGCGGCTCGCCGGAGCGAAGCGGCAGCACCCGATCATCCGCAGTACGGCGAGGCGGTCGAACGGATCCGCCTAGAGGCTGCGAGCGGCCGCGGGGAATAACCCACCGGCGCTGGGTCGCGAGACGGGCACGGGCTGACTATCCTTCGGGGCAGGGCCGGCGCGCCTCACCAGCCGACGGGCCGCGCTGGCCGAAAGCAAGAGGTAGCGGCACAACAGACAGGAGCCACCCATGCACCGGTATCGTCGGCCCAACCGCACGCCCGGCAGCAGGCACCTCGCCGGGTTACTCATCGTGGCCGCCACGCTGTGGCCGGTCCTCCAAGCGACGGCCGAAGACGCCGAGGCTCCGGCGCCCCACGGCAGCGCATCCGCTGATCCGGGCCTGCTCACCGAACACCAGCGCAGCATCCTCGATGACGCCCTGACCCGCATCGAGGAGGCGGCGCTGCGCGACAATGAGGCCTTCCTCGATGAGCTCGACGAACTGCTGTCGACCTATCCGCGACTGGCCGACCCGATTGCCCGCCACGCCATGGAGATGCGGCCGGCGTTGATGCCCGGGATCATGCGCATCCTCGAACAGGCCGACGGCCCCGAGCCACCCGATACAACGCGTGAGACACCGCCCACCGACCGACCGGCCTGGTGGCAGGGTGGAATCCCGGGGGCGACTCATGACGAGACCGAGGAGGAACGGGCAGAAGAAGCGGAGACGATACGCGTGGCCGAGCGGGCCGAAGAGCAGGCGCCGCCGCCCCGGCGCAACTGGAGTGTGGGGGTCGGCTACGGCTACCACCACCTGTCGGTTGAAGAGCGATACGGCGACGACTCAACGCGCCTGCGCGCCCACGGTCCCGTGCTGGACATCCAGTACGCCGTCAGCGAACACGCCTCGGTGGGCATCGCCCACCTGCACAGCGAGCAGCTGAGCACCAGCGGCAGCCTCTACGCCGACCCGGAACCGAAACGCTGGAGCGCCACAGACCTGACCCTGCGTTTCGGGCGCGAGTTCCGCGAGGCCGGGCCGCGCGCCTACATGGGGGCCGGCCTGCACTACGAGCGCCTTGAACGCGACAACGGCGATACGCTCTCCGGCACTGGCTTCCACCTGCTCGGCGGCGGCGGCTATGCCTGGGAGCGGATCGAGCTCCGGCTGGAGGCCTCGGCAAGAAGCGTTGACCGCGATCTGGTTCCGGATGACTTCCGCGGCAGCCGCTCGAGTTCGCTGCTCGCTACGGCCACGCTGCGCGGTCGCTTCTAGCCTCGCGGCGCCGACTCGCCCTGGCCGACAGCCAAGGCGATGATCAGGCCGAACAGGTCTTCGCCGAGGCGCTCGAATGCCTGCTCCAGGGCGCGACGCTCGGCCGTCGTGTAATCGGTGGCGGCACCGCGCACCGGCCAGCGCTGCTCGCCACGGACTTCACCGGCATCATCCAGCAAGCGCAGGGTCAGGCCGCCACGCTGCCAGTACCAGCCATCGCGCTGCCCGAGATCCTCGAGTTCAAGCACAGCCTCCAGCCGGTAGGCATCCT
Source organism: Halorhodospira sp. 9621 (assembly GCF_022228055.1). Lineage (NCBI taxonomy): Bacteria > Pseudomonadati > Pseudomonadota > Gammaproteobacteria > Chromatiales > Ectothiorhodospiraceae > Halorhodospira > Halorhodospira sp. 9621. The sequence goes on along the minus strand of NZ_JAJNRD010000006.1, from coordinate 31,145 downwards.
CCCGTTCATCGACCCGGAACCCGGCAGCGGCCACCGATGCCCGCAGTTTGCTTGCCACCCGTTCGGCATGATCACCCCGCGCGCCGATGCCGAAGGGGATGCTCCCGGCCTCGGCGGCCAGCCGCGCACGCAGCACCGCCAGCTCGTACCGCACCGTCATGCCGGCGCCGGTGAGCACCCGCAGGGCCTGCTGATACTCGGCACGCTGGCGCTGCGCCTCCAGCCCCCGGGCCAGCGCGGCGAGTGCGTGCAGCGGGTCGGCGGCAGCGTCTGCCTGGCGCAGATAGCGACTGGTCGCCGCGTCCAGGCCCGCGATGCCCTCGCGCAGCGCGCTGGCCGCCTGCTGCCGATCCATGACGGCGAGGACGTGATACCGGCCGCTCTGCGGCTCCCGCCAGGTCTCGCCGATCTCGACACCGCGCAGGGTGACCGCGGTGCGCGTCGCGACCTGCTGACCCAGCGTCGCCCGGTGCCGGGTCTCGCCGTCGCCGAACGCCAGCCGGTCCTCCTGCTGTGTCGCCGCCGTTACATGAACCTCGAAGGCGCGCGCCAGCTCGGCCCGGGCCCGATCGTGGGCCAGCTCACGGTGATCGGCCGTGCCCACCGCACTGAGATAGCTTTCACGGGGATAGGAGGCCGGCTCACCGCCGACCACCCAGGATGGCTGATCTCCCGATGGCGGAGCACTACCAGCACAGCCGGCCAGCAGGAACAGCGCCATCAGGACTACGAGAAGCGCTTTCACGGCTCCCCCCTGTGGGTCACGGAGCCGGCACGCGCCGAGACCCAGCGATCGAATACAAAGTGATAAGCCCCGGCCTCGAGTTCCAGCGCCCCGAGGTCCACCCGGGTCAGCGGGTGACCGGACCGGCCCTGATAGACCAGCTCAAGCCGGTGCTCGCCGGGTGGCAGACTGATGCGGGCCATGTAGTACTGCGCCGGCAGCATGCCCCAGGTGCGGGTGTCCGCCCGGTCCGCCACCAGGGTGAAGACGTTCATGGCCAGACCGGCTACCGGACTGGCCTCGCGGGCCTGATCGATCATCTCCTTCTGCACCAGCAGTCGCCCCAGCGCGCGGGCGGCGAGCACGCCCTGCTGCTCTTCGAGCAGGATCCGGGCGACGGCGTCCACGTCGTGCACCGGCTCTGCCGGCACCGAGGCCTCCCCAGCGCTGAACTGGACCCCGCCCAGCGGCCTGCGCCGCGGCTCGTAGTACGGCAGGGCCACGCTGTGGATGCGTCCCTGGCGATCCTGCACCGCGAACCCCTGCTCTCCCTTGCGCGGGGCCAGCCCCACCCCGGCAATCAACACCACGTGCGCCTGCTCGCGATGCTCGGCCGGATCCGGCCAGGCGTCCAGCCCAAAAGCCTGCTGCCACTCGGCCCGCTCTTCGTCGAGTCCCAGCTTATCGGCTAGGCGCAGCAGATCGCGCTGTAGCGAGCGGGGCACCGCAACCCCCAGCCGTCCGCCCTGCTCGCGGTAAGCCTGGTAGGCCTGGCGATAGGCCACCAGGGCCTGATCCGGCTCACCCAGACGCTCGAAGATCAACCCGCTGAGGTACCGGGCAAACGGATCCTGCCGGTAGACGGACCGCCCCTGCTCGGCGGCGAGACGCTGCAGGCGCAGATCCACGCGCAAAGCCTCGACCCGCGCCGCATCCGGATCCCCGAGATCCAGATAATTGAAGGCCATGAGCAGATGGAGCAGGACCCGTTCGTGGGGCTCGCCGGCGTAGGCGAAAGCGGTCTCACCCACCATCAGACTGCCCACGCTCTCCGAGACGCTCAGCGGATCGACCTCGGCGATGGCGTCGTAGGCCTCTTCCAGGGCACGGTTGCTGGCCTCGAACTCCCCGGCCATGCGCAGGAGCGCTCCGCGGTTGAGCAGGTCGACAACACGGTCCCCCGGCCCGCCGGAGTCCGCATCGAGCAGCTCCACCGCTCGACGCGGATCGCCGTCCTCCACGGCGGCCTCTACCGGTGCCATCCGATCGCCGTAGGTCGTGCACCCGGCCAGGGCAGCAGCCAGTATCAGTGCCAGCCAGGGCCTATACAGCCAATGCGTCACGCGGCCGCGCCGCTCAGGGCCGCGCCGAGGCCGAACGCACGAGCTTGCGGATCTCCTTGTTGCCAATCCAGACCTTGCGGTTATCGGCCAGGCTGATCAGCTCCATGTCGACCTGGTAGTAACGGACCTGACGTCGCCCCTCCTGATCGATGATGGAGTTCACCGAACCAAGCAGCATGTAGTCAGCGCCCAGCTCCTCCCCCATGGCCTTGCGGGTCTCCTCGCTGGCGTGCAGATCCTGGTCGCGGCGCTCCTCACGGATGCGCTCGCGCTGATCGGCGTCGGCGACGAAATCCACCTGTCCGGAATTGATCAGCTCCCGCTGGATATCGTTAACGAACGTGCGGGTATTGATGTGCTCGTGGCTGAGATTGCGGACACCCCCCACGATGACGGTGGGCCGCCCGCCCTCGTCGCGCCGAAACTCCCGCAACCAGGGGCGATCCAGCACGTCGGCGATCATCTCCTCAGCAACCAGTCGCGAATCCTGGTCGTTCCACCGACCGGAGAGGTCGTGCTCCGCATCCCGATCGATCCGCTCCACCGAGTGACCGCAGCCCGCGACCGCCGCCATGGCCAACAGCACCAGGGCACCCCGAATCCACGCCTTCATAGCCCCCTCGCCTTATCCGGAAAAACTGGCTGCGGGATCAGTATAACCCGCCATGTCGCGACCGGGGGTCGACGCCGGCAGGCCACCTGTGCAGAATGCTGCACATGTCAAATTCTCTTCAAGAACAGCTTGTTAGAGCAGGTCTGGCGAGCCAGGAGGAAGCTCGCAGGCAGCAGTCGGGCAAGCGCCGAGGCCCCCGCGACCGGGCAACCCCGCGCGGGAGATCCCGCCCGGACAAGGCACGGGATCACCAACCGCTCGAGGCGCACATCCCACTACCCGACCTGATCCGCCATTACGCGCTACCGCGCTGGGGAGGCGACACCGCCTACCACTTCATCGAGGGACAGCGGATCCGCCACGCCTGGGTGACCCGGCAGCAACAGCGGCAGCTGGCGGACGGCTACGCCGGCTTGGTCATCAGTGGCGACGGCCTGGCCGTGGTGCCCAGGGCGGTTGCCGAGCAGGTGCGCCAGCGCCAGCCGGAGGCCCTGCTGGTGCTGCACCCGCTCAAGCGGCGGGAGGAGTCGCCGGCACGGCGCTCATGAGGCCGCCGGAGGCTGACCGAGCTCCCGCGGCAAACCAAAGGTGACCGTCTCCGCCTTGCCCGGCCGCTCCTCCGGCGCTTCGCAGCCCCACGCCTGGAGCTGCTCGACCACCTCCACCACGGTGCTCTCCGGCGCCGAGGCGCCGGCGGTCACGCCGATCGCCTGACGGCCATCCAGCCAGCCCCGGTCCAGATCGGCAGCACCATCGATCAGGTACGCCTCGGTACCGCAGCGCACGGCCAGTTCGCGCAGGCGGTTGGAGTTGGAGCTGTTGACCGAGCCGACCACCAACAGCAGGTCGACCTCGTCGGCAAGAGCACGCACCGCATCCTGGCGATTCTGCGTGGCGTAACAGATGTCGTCCTTGCGCGGCCCCTGGATAGACGGGAAGCGGCGCTGCAGCGCCTCGACAATGCCAGCGGCGTCGTCCACCGACAGCGTGGTCTGGGTGACAAAGGCCAGATCGTCCGGGGTCCGGACCTGTAGCGCCGCCGCCTCCTCCTGGCTCTGCACCAGGTAGATACCGCCCTGTCCCTCCGGGGCCAGATACTGCCCCATGGTGCCCTCGACCTCCGGATGACCGGCGTGGCCGATCAGGACCACTTCACGGCCCGCTCGCGCATGATCGCGCACCTCTTTGTGGACCTTGGTCACCAGCGGGCAGGTGGCATCAAAGACCTGCAGCCCCCGCCGCTCGGCCTCGTCGGCGACCCACTGCGGCACGCCGTGGGCGCTGAAGATCACGGTGGCCCCGTCGGGCACCTCGTGCAGTTCCTCGACAAAGACCGCGCCGCGCCCGCGCAGATCATCCACCACAAAACGGTTATGCACCACCTCATGACGGACGTAGACGGGCGACCCGTAAACCGCCAGCGCCCGATCGACGATGGCGATGGCCCGGTCCACGCCGGCGCAGAAACCGCGGGGATTGGCAAGGTGAATCTTGGGCACGGAAACCTCCGGTTCTGCCTGCAGCGGTTCAGTGTTCAGTGGCCGATTTTGAGAACACGAGCAGCGCGATCACCAGGCCGGCTCCCAGTGTGATGGCAATATCGGCGACGTTGAAGATCGGCCAGTGAAACCCAGCGTAATGGAGGTGGATGAAATCAACCACGTACCCCAGGTACAGGCGATCGACCAGGTTGCCCAGGGCCCCGGCCAGGATCAGAGCCACCCCCAAGGCGAGCCAGGGCTGCGACGCCCCGATACGGCGCAGCCAGTAGATCAGGTAGACCCCCACGGCGGCAGCGATGCCGGCAAGCAGCCAGCGCTGCCAGCCGCCGGCGTCGCCGAGCAGGCTGAACGCCGCCCCGGGGTTGTAGCCGAGCGTGAGACTGAGCACGGGCAGCAATTCGACCGACTCGTAAGGTCGCAGCGCCGCTTGGGCCCACGCCTTGGAGGCCTGATCCAGGGCCGCGATGGCGACGGCGAGCAGAAGCCAGAGCCGGTAGCCCATCCCACCCCCGTCAGGCCGTGGCCCGGCGCTCACCGGCCCCGGCCACGTTCTCGACGCAGCGCCCACACAGCTGCGGGTGCTCATCACTGGCGCCGATATCGGGACGACGATGCCAGCAACGCGGGCACTTGTCGTGGCCGGAGGCGGCCACCACGATGCGCACCTCGGTGCCATCCTCCAGGGCGGCGCTGGCGGCACCGGCCGGAGCCTCGGCGACGTCGTGGATGCGTGCCGCCGAAGTGATCAGCACGAAGCGCAGCTCATCGCCCAGCGGGGCGAGCTCCGCAGCGAGCGCCTCGGGGACGTAGAGGTCCACCTCGGCATCCAGATTGGCGCCGATCACCTTCTCGTTACGCAGCCGCTCCAGCTCGCGGCTGACCACCGTGCGCACTTCCATGACCCGCTCCCAGAACGAGGCCTCGCGCGACTCGTTGTCCAGCGGGAAGAGCCCATCGTACCACTCCGCCGTGAACACCGGCTCGCGGCGATCGCCGGGCAGATGCCCCCAGATTTCGTCGGCGGTGAAGGAGAGGATCGGCGCCAGCCAGCGCACCAAGGCCTCGGCGATGTGGTACATAGCCGTCTGGCCGGAGCGCCGGGCGCGGCTGTCCGCCGGCGTGGTGTACAGACGGTCCTTGAGCACATCGAGATAGAAGCCACCCATGTCCACCACGCAGAAGTTATGCAGCAGGTGGTAGATGCGGTGCAGCTCGTAGCGGTCATAGGCGGCGACGATCCGCTCCTGCAGTTCCCGGGCCCGCGCCACCGCCCAACGGTCCAGGGGCAGCATCTGCTCCGCGGCCAGAGCATCACGCCCGGGCTCGAAGCCGTGCAGATTGCCGAGCAGGAACCGGGCAGTGTTGCGCATGCGACGGTAGGCATCAGCGGTGCGCTGCAGGATATTGTCGGAGACAGCGATCTCGCCGCTGTAATCCGCCGAGGCCACCCACAGGCGCAGGATATCGGCGCCGAGGCGGTCCATCACGTCCTGCGGGGCCACCACGTTGCCGCGCGACTTGGACATCTTGTGCCCCTGCTCATCCACGGTGAATCCGTGGGTGAGCACGCCACGGTAGGGCGCCGAACGGCGGATTGCCGCCGAGGAGAGCAGCGAAGACTGGAACCAGCCGCGGTGCTGATCCGAGCCCTCCAGATAGAGATCCGCCGGCACCTGCAGGCCGTCGCGCTGATCCAGCACGGTGGCGTGGGTCACCCCGGAGTCGAACCAGACGTCCAGGATGTCGGTGACCTTCTCGTACTCGGCGGCCTCGTCACCGAGCAGCTCCGCGGGATCCAGGTCCCACCAGGCTTCCAGTCCCTCGCGCTCCATGCGCTCGGCGACCGCTTCCATGTGCTGAGGCGTCTGCGGATGCGGTTCGCCGCTGCGGCGATGGATGAACACGGCGATGGGCACGCCCCAGTGGCGCTGCCGGGAGATACACCAGTCCGGACGCCCGCGGACCATGGCGTCGATGCGCGCCTGGCCCCACTCCGGCATCCAGCGCACGCCCTGGATCCCGGCCAGAGCGCACTCGCGCATGCCGTGACGATCCAGATCGATGAACCACTGCGGCGTGGCCCGAAAGATCACCGGGGTCTTGTGCCGCCAGCAGTGGGGGTAGCTGTGCCGGTACTTCTCGTGGTGCAGCAGCGCCCCGCCGGCCTCGAGCACCTCGACGACCCGGGGATTGGCATCGAAGACATTCAGCCCGCCGAAGTGCTCGGTATCCTCGAAGAAGCAGCCGGCGCCGTCGACCGGATTGGTCACCTCCAGAGCGTAGCGCTGCCCGACTTCGAAGTCCTCCTGGCCGTGCCCCGGCGCCGTGTGCACGCAACCGGTACCCCCGTCGGTGGTCACATGCCCGCCGAGAACCACCGGGACTTCGCGCTCAAGGAAGGGGTGGCGCAGGGTCAGTCCCTCCAGATCCGCCCCGCGGCAGCGGCCCACCACCTCGTGGCGGCCGATGCCGGCCCGCGCCAGGGTCGACTCGGCCAAATCGGCGGCCAGGATGAGCCGCTCGCTGTGATCCAGGGCGACCACCAGGTACTCCAGCTCGGGATGCACCGCCACCGCCCGGTTGGCCGGTAGCGTCCAGGGCGTGGTGGTCCAGATCACCACCGAGGCCGTTCCCGCCTGGGCACCCTCGCCCTCGAGCAGGACGCGCTGCTGCAGCGCCATCTCGTCCGCCACAGCGAAGCGCACATCCACCGCCGGCGAGGTGCGCTCCTCGTACTCCACCTCGGCCTCGGCCAGGGCCGAGCCGCAGTCGGCACACCAGTGCACCGGCTTGAACCCCTGGGTAACGTGCCCGCCCTCGAAGATCCGGGCCAGGGCCCGCAGGATGCCGGCCTCGGTGGCGTAATCCATGGTCAGATAGGGGCGCTCCCAGTCGCCGAGCACGCCCAGGCGCTTGAAGTCCTGGCGCTGTCCGTCCACCTGCTCGGCAGCGAACGCCCGGCAGCGCTCACGAAACTGCGCGTAACTCAGGTCTACGCCGGGCTTGCCAGCCTCCTCCTCGACCTTGTGCTCGATCGGCAGGCCGTGGCAGTCCCACCCGGGGATGTACGGCGCGTCATACCCGTCCAGGGTGCGCGCCTTGACGATGATATCCTTGAGGATCTTGTTGACCGCGTGGCCGATATGGATATCGCCGTTGGCGTAGGGCGGACCGTCGTGCAGGATAAACCGCTCGCGCCCCGACCGCGCACGCCGGATGGCGCCGTAGAGGTCCTCTTCCTCCCAGCGCTGCAGGCGCTGCGGCTCACGCTCGGCCAGACGCGCCCGCATCGGGAATTCGGTGTGGGGAAGGTTGAGGGTGTGCTTGTACTCGCTCACGTCGCCGCCTCGCCTAATGGTGTTCTTGACCGAGCACGCGCCGCGCCGCGCGTACATCCTCGCCGATTTGTCTCGCCAGCGCATCGAGCCCGTCGAAGTGCTCCTCGCCCCGGAGCCGGGCCACCGGCTCGACGCAGAGGTGGCGGCCGTAGAGGTCGCCGTCGAAATCGATCAGGTGAGCCTCGAAAACCAAGCGCCGCCCCCCCACCGTGGGGCGCACGCCGACACTGATTGCCGTCGGCCACGGGCGTTCGGCAGCCCCCCGGGCCCACCCGGCGTAGATACCGTCGAGCGGGATGCGCTCCGGTGACAGCCGTAGATTGGCCGTCGGCCAGCCGAGCTTCCGGCCCATGGCATCACCGTGGACCACACGCCCCTGCACGCAATAGGGATGTCCGAGCAGCTCGGCCGCATCGGCGAAGCGCCCCTGGGTAACGGCCTGACGGATGCGGGTGCTGCTCACCCGCTCCCCGGAGCGCACCACCGTGTCCATGGGTGCCACCTCGTAGCCCCGCTCGCGGCCAACGCGCCGAAGCATGTCCAGATCTCCCCGGCGCTGGCGACCGAACCGGAAATCGTCGCCGACTAGGACGTATCCGGCACCCAGGCGCTCACCGAGCAACTCGCCGGCAAAGGCCTCGGCCTCCACCGCCGCCAGATGCTGATCGAAGCGCAGGCAGAGCACCGCATCCACACCGGTCTCGGCGAGCCGGCGCACCTTCTCGCGCAGCCCGGTCAAACGCGCCGGCGCCCGCGCCGGGGCCAGGCGCTCCCTGGGGTGCGGCTCAAAGGTGACCACGACGGCCGGCCGACCACGCCGCGCCGCCTCCCGGCGCAGGCGCTCGATCATGGCCCGGTGCCCGCGGTGGACCCCATCGAAGTTGCCGATGGTGATCGCCGCGCCGCGGTGACGGGCCCGGACGTTATGCAATCCCCGGATGAGTTCCATGGCCCCTGAGAAAAGGATCAAGTGTACTAGCCCGGCAACAGCCTCGGCTAGCCGCCCGGCTCACCGGCCGCCTCCGGTTCGCGGAACTGCCGCGGCCGGACACCCAGGGCGTAGAGCGCAGCGAAGTAGACGGCCCCGCCGGCAGCCACGACACCGGTCAGCGCCAGCACGCGCGCCACAACGCCGGCCTCCAGCCACGCCTCCAGGCGCAGCGCGGGGTAGAGCAGGACCGCCACCATCAGTGACGTGGCCACGGCCACCTGCACCGTCAGGCGCAGCCAGCCGCTGCCCCCCCGGTAGACCCGCCGGCGAACCAGGCCGGTGAACAACAGCGCCGAATTGACGGTCGCCGAGGCCGCCGTGGCGGCGGCCAGAGCCACGTGGCCGAAGGGCGTCTCGTGCAGGGCCCAGACCGCGCTCACTGAGAGGACCAGGTTGACCGCCACGGCGGCCACCGCGCAGTAGACCGGGGTCTTCATGTCTTCCCGGGAAAAGTATCCCGGCGTCAGCACCTTGACCAGGACGAATCCGAAAAGACCCAGGCTGTAGGCGGCCAGAGACCAGGAAGCGGCGACCACATCGTCCGCGCCGAAGGCACCGTACTGAAACAGGGTAGCCAGAATCGGCCCGGCGAGCACGATCAGCCCGGCCGTGGCCGGCGCCACCACCAGCAGCACCAGACGCAGCCCCCAGTCCAGCGTGCGCGAGAAGCGCTCCGGCTCACTGCCGGCGTGCTCGGCCGAGAGCCGCGGCAGCAGCACGGTTCCCAGCGCGATGCCGAACACCCCCAGCGGGAACTCCACCAGGCGGTCCGAGAAGTAAAGCCAGCTGACACTGCCGGTGATCAGGAAGGAGGCGAGGATGGTGTCCACCAGCAGGTTGACCTGCATCACCGAGGAGCCGATCACCGCCGGTCCCATCAGCCGGGCCACCCGCCGCACCCCGGGGTGGCGCAGCGACGGCCGAGGCCAGACCAGCAGCCCCTCCCGGTAGAGAAACGGCAGCTGCAGCAGCAGCTGCAGGACACCGGCCACCGCCACGGCCACCGCCAGGGCCATGATCGGCTCTTCGAACCACGGCGTGGCCCACAGCGCGGCCCCGATCATCGCAGCGTTCAGCAACACCGGCGCAAAGGCGAAGGAGGCGAACCGGTTGCAGGTATGCAGCACGGCCCCGGCGCACGCGACCAGGGATATGAATAGAATGTAGGGGAAGGTCACCCGCAGCAGGTCCACGGTCAGCGCGAAGCGCTCCGGATCGTCGCTGAAACCGGGGGCGAAGACACTGACCACCGCCGGCGCCGCCACCATGCCGAGGGCCGTGACCAACGCCAATGCCGCCCCGAGGGTGCCGGCGCTGTAAGCGATCAGGGCGCGGACTTCGCGGTGCGTGCTGTGCGTGCGATAGTCGGTGAGCACCGGGACAAACGCCTGCGAAAACGCCCCTTCGGCGGTAATCCGCCGCATGAAATTGGGGATTTTGAAGGCGACAATAAACGAGTCCGTCTGCGCCCCCGAGCCGAACACCCCGGCGATGATCACATCCCGGGCCAAACCGAGGATCCGCGAAACCAGGGTCAGGGAGCCGAACGTGAAGATGTGGCGAAACAGACCGGTAACCACGCAGGGAACGCCTCCTCGGCACACAGCAAACAGCGACGGCGCTGATGATACAGCGCCCGGTCAAGGGGATACGACCATCCGTGGCTGACCCGGGCTACCTGAGGTGCCGGCACGGGGCAGCGGGGCCCGAGGTGCTTGTCGGCGGCGACTGGACCCTGGCCCACTACCGCACCGTGCTCCGGCAAGTGGAGCAGACGCGGCTGGACGGCGAACCGCGGGTCGATCTCGGCGCACTGGAACGACTGGACACCGCCGGCGCGACCCTACTGGCCCGCCTGCTCGGGCCGGAACGTGTCGAAGCGCTGGCGCGCACGGCACCCGAGCTCTCCGCCGAGCGACGCAACCTGCTCCAGGCCGTGGCGGCAGCTAGCGAGCGTGCCCGCGCCACCCCGGAACCGACCCGTGAACCCTACTTCTTCGGGCGCCTGACGATCGGCCTGGGGGCACAAATCAGCCATGCGGGCCAACAATTGGCCCGGGCCATCGCCTTTACCGGTCTGGTCCTCGCCGCCTTCGCCGCCAGCGCCCTGCGCCCCTGGCGCTGGCGCCCGGCCGCGGTCTCGCGCCAGCTCCAGCATACGGCGCTGGAGGCGCTGCCCATCGTCGCCCTGCTGACCTTCGCCGTCGGGGCGGTGATTGCGGTTCTCGGAATCACCGTGCTGGGGCGCTTCGGTGCCGGCATCTTCACTGTGGACCTGGTGGCGTATGCGTTCTTGCGCGAGTTCGGCGTCGTGCTCACCGCGATCCTCCTCGCCGGACGCTCGGCCAGCGCCTTTACGGCCCAGATCGGCTCGATGAAGGCCAACGAGGAGATCGATGCCATGCGCGCCCAGGGGCTCAGCCCCATCGAGATGCTGGTCATCCCGCGGGTTGTCGCGCTGCTGATTGCCGTGCCGGTCCTCTCCTTCGTGGCGGTGGTCTGTGGCTTGGCTGGCGGTGGGCTGGTCACCCTGCTCAACGTCGACGTCCCCGCGGGGCGGATCATCTCGCTCTACAGCGACATCTCGCTGCGCCACTACCTTGCCGGACTGGCCAAGGCGCCGGTTTTCGCCTTCGTGATCGCCATCATCGGCTGCCTGGAAGGACTCAAGTGCAGTGCCAGCGCGCAGTCGGTGGGCACGCACACCACCTCGGCGGTGGTGCAGTCGATCTTCTGGGTCATCATCCTCAACGCCGTGGCCGCCCTCATCTATGTGGAGATAGGATGGTGAGCGCCAGCACCACCGATCCTCACCCGGCGATCCGGGTCCGCGGCCTGGTCACCCGACTCGGCGGGCAGACCATCCACGACGGGCTGGATCTGGACGTGCACCGGGGCGAGATCCTCGGCCTAGTCGGCGGCTCGGGCAGCGGCAAGTCGGTCCTGCTGCGCACGCTCATCGGACTGTTGCGCCCGGCCGCCGGCCAGATCCGGATCCACGACCAATCCGTCGACGCCCTCCGACAAGGGGGCGGGCTGGAGCGGCGCATCGGCGTACTGTTCCAGCACGGCGCCCTTTACTCGTCGCTGACCATCACCGAGAACGTCGCGCTGGCCCTGATCGAACACGCCGGGCTAACCCGCGCCGAGGCCGAAGACCTGGCCCGGGTCAAGCTGGCGCTCACCGGCCTCGACCCGGCGGCCGGCCCGCGCTACCCCGCCGAACTCTCCGGCGGGATGGTCAAGCGGGCTGCCCTTGCCCGCGCCCTGTCGCTCTGCCCGGACGTCCTGTTCCTGGACGAGCCCACCGCCGGCCTGGATCCGATCAGTGCCGGCGGCTTCGACCGATTGCTGGTCACCCTGCGCGACGCGCTGAACTTGACGGTCTTCCTGGTCACCCACGACCTGGATACGCTCTATGCCACCTGTGACCGCGTTGCGGTGCTCGCCCACCAGCGGGTTCTGGCCACGGGCACGCTTGAGCAAGTGAGCGCCATCGACGACGATTGGGTGCGGGCCTATTTCCATGGCGCGCGGGGGCGCGCCGCCCGCAGCACGCAGGAGAACCGCTGAATGGAGACCCGGGCGCGGCATTTCTGGATCGGGCTGGCCACCCTGGCCCTGATCGTGGGCGTCATCCTCTTCGGGGTCTGGCTCACCGACTCCGACCTCCACGGTGAACGGCAGCGCTTCGAGATCGTCTTCGAAGAGGATGTCAGCGGCCTGACCACGCGCAGCCCGGTGAAGTTCAACGGGATCAACGTCGGCGAGATCGACCACCTGACCCTCGACCCCGACGACCCGCGGCGGGTGATCGCCCGCATCACGGTGGGGGGCGACACCCCGGTCCGCAGCGACACCCGGGCCCAGATCGGCAGCTCGAGCCTGTTCGCCGGCGGTGCCCACATCCGGCTCAAGCCCGGCGATGCCGACGCTCCGCCGCTTGAACCACCGGATCGGGGAATGGCGCGGATCGAGACGGAGCCCTCGCCCATGGCCCGTCTGCGCCAGGACAGCGACCAACTGCTGGCCGGCATCAACGACCTGGTCGAGACCGCCAATCAGCTGCTCTCTCCGGAGAACATCGAGACCCTGAGCGCCACCCTCAAACACCTTGAGCGGACCAGCGGGACGGTGGCCTCGCGCAGCGACGACCTGGGCCGGGGCATCACCGCCCTGGCCGATGGCGGCGAGCAGCTTCAGGAGACCCTGAGCGAGGCGCAACAAATGCTTGAGGAGATCCGCGCGCTGCTTGACGGCCCGGGCCGCGAGATCCTACGCAGCACCGCGCGCGCGGCCGAGGCGCTCGAGGGAAGCAGCAGCGAGGCGCAGGAGCTGTTCCGCGACAACCGCGAGGCTGTCGAACGCGGCCTGCAGAGCCTGCAGGACCTGGAACCGTTGAGCGAAGAGCTGCAGCAAACCCTGGGCGCCCTGCGCGGCCTGCTCCGACGCCTGGGACAGGACCCCGGCGGGCAACTGCTGCGCCGTGAGCAGATGGAGGAGTACCAGCCGTGAAAACGCCCCGCCGCCCCGGCCTGCTGCTGACGCTGCTGGCAGCCGCGACGCTGAGCGCCTGCACCCTGCTGCCCGACCCCGAGACCTACACCGCCTATCGCCTGCCGCCGCCCGATGCGGACGCACCGTCGCCGGCTGGTCGCGAGGTGGACTGGACGCTGCGTGTGGCCGCTCCCGGCAGCAGTGACCTGCTGGCCGGTAACCGGATCGCCGTCGCTACCGGCGAACACCGCATGAGCGCCTTTAGCGGCGCGCGCTGGGTCTCGCCGCTGCCCCGGCTCTGGCAGGAGCACCTCATCGACACCTTCCGGAGCGACGGCCGTATCCGGCACCTGAGCGCCGACGGCGACCGCCTCGCCGCGGACCTGGAACTGCGCACCACCCTGCGCGACTTCCAGCTGGATGCCCGTGATGAGACACCACGAGCGCGGGTGGTGGTGGATGCCCGTCTGGTGGACGTCGGGCAACGGCGGATCATCGACGCCGAGCGATTTTCGGCCACTGAGGAGGCACCGGCCCGTGACGTCGATGCGGCTGTTGCCGCCCTGGGAGCCGCCAACCGAAGCGTCGGCAGCGAACTGTTGGCCTGGACGCTGGCCACCGCTGCCGGGGAGTAACCCGGCGCGCTTGACAGCGATCACGCCAGCAGGCATATTTACGCGCTTTGCAGGGTCCGCTATGACAGCTTAGGACCCCGTCTCCGAGGATCGCAAGCGAGCAGGAGTACAACCGTGGCGAATATCGCGAGCGCCAAGAAGCGTGCCCGTCAGGCCGAAGAACGCCGGCTGCGCAACAAGTCGCGCCGCAGCGAGATGCGCACCTCGATGAAGAAAGTTCTCAAGGCGGTCAAGACCGGGGACCACGATCAGGCTCAGCAGGCCTACCGCAGTGCCGTGCGAGTCATCGATCGTTCGGCGAATCGCGGGATCATCCACAAGAACAAGGCCGCGCGCCACAAGTCCCGGCTTAACGCCAAGGTGCGTAGCCTCGCCGGCTGAACCGGGCAACCGGAACGCGCAGCATCCCAAGCGGGCGCCCTCAAGGCGCCCGTTTTGCGTTGTGCCCCCCCCCATCCGTGGCCGTCACCAGAACAGCCCGCCTGTGGCAGCTGGCAGATCGACATCGAAGATCTCGACCCAGTCCATGCCGCGGATGTGCGCCACCCGCCCCACGCTGATCTCGCTGACCGCCGTCCCGTCCGGTGGCCAAGCGCCGAACAGGTAATCCTCGAACAGCAGTCCGCGCAGGCCCGGCTCCTGGACCAGGAAGACCCCGTGGAGCCGGCCGTCCTCGGCTGCCTCGCGGGCCACCAGCTCCACCGTTGTCCCGGCCGGCAGCACGACCACGGGCGGCACCAGGCAACCGTGACCCCGGCAAGCCGTGGTGTAGGGCAGAAAACGGGCACTGTGACCGTCGTAGCCGGCACTGTCGAAGATGGCCACCGGGGCGTCGAGACGCATCAGGCGCTGGTGATCGCCGCCAACGGACAACCCCGGCGTCCCCTGGCGCGGCCCCACGGCCTTACCGCCCCCGGCTTCGCGCACGGCCGTTACCGCCTCTTCGGCCATACCACGCGACTCGGCCAACCGGGCATGGGTCAGCGCCGTAGCGCCGAGCGCATCCACGGCCCGCGGATCGGCCCCTCGCGCCAGCAGGGCGGCCAGGGTCGCCTCGTTGCCGGCCTGGGCGGCGAAGATTAGCGGTGTCCGGCCGTTGCGATCGGTCTGCTCCAGGCCGGCGCCGGCATCGAGGAGCGCCTCGACAGTCTTCGCCTCCGCCCGGGCCGCCGCTGCATGAATGGCGGCAAAATCGTGACGGTCGCCGCTGGACGGGGCAACGCCGGCCTCGAGCAGGGTCCGGACCACAGTGCCCCGATCCGCGTCGCGCTCCAGCCCGGCCTGCTCGTCCCCCGGCGAGACGTAGCCTACCGCGGCGTGCCAGAGCGCATCGGCGCCGTGCTCGTCGACGGCGCTGGCATCAGCCCCCGCAGCCAAGAGGTCTGCCACCACCTCGTCATACCCAAGGCGTGCCGCCTCCATCAGGAGCGTACGGCCCTCGGCATCGCCACCGCGGACCGTCACGTCGGGATCCACCCCTTCGCCGAGCAGCTCGGCGACCTGATCGGCATCCCCGTGGAGCGCCGCCGCCACCAGGGCCGCAGTCCCGTCCCCGTGCAGCTGCGCACCTCGGCGCAGCAGTAGAGCCGCAGCCCGCGGGCTGGATTCGGCGGCGATATCCGCCAGGGAGAGGAAGTCATCGCCATCCTGCCAAGCGAGATCCACTGGCAACCCGCGGTCGAGCATCCAGGCCAGGGTCTCGACATCGCCCGCGCGCACGACCCCGATCAGGGCCCAGGGGGCGGCCGGTCGCTCGCTGACCTCGCGCAGCTGCGCTGCGACCCGGGGGTAGCGGGCGGCCGATGCCATCGACAGCGCGGTCGCACCATCGGCATCCTGACGATCCGGTTCCGCCCCGGCAGCCAGCAACGCCTCCACTGTGCGCGGATCACCGCTGCGGGCGGCCAGCATCAACGGTGTCCGCCGATCCCCGTCAACGGGATCCACCGCTACCCCGGCTGACAGCAGCGCCGCCACCGCCTCGGTGTGCCCACCCGCGGCCGCCTCGTGCAGGGGCACCCGCCCGCCGTCGTCGCGGAGCTCGAGATCCGCCCCGTCCGAGCGTTCGATGAGCAGCTCCACCACCCCCGCCTCGCCGTTGAGGGCGGCGTAGTGCAAGAGTCCGCGCCCGGATCCGTCGGTTGCCTGCACATCGGCAGCACCGTCCAGGGCCCGCTCCAGGGTGGCGGCATCGCCGTCACGCGCCGCGTTGAAGGCCTCCTGCTGCGCCGGTGACAGCGGCCAGGCGCCACAAGCGGCGAGCAAGCCGCCGAGCAGACATCCGGTCGCCAACGGCACCAAGACGCGAAGGGCGGGCCCGAGCATGACCTACACCGTCACCACCATGTTGTCGCGGTGGATCAGCTCCGGCTCATCGACGTAGCCGAGCGCCGCCTCGATATCACGACTGGCACGTCCGCAGATCAGTCGCGCCTCGTCGGCGGCATAGTTGACCAGACCGCGCGCCACCTCGATCCCCGACGGATCCCGGCAGACGACCATCTCCCCGCGGGAGAAGTCACCCGCCACGGCCACCACGCCGACCGGCAGCAGGCTCTTGCCGGACGCGCGCAGGGCTCGCGCAGCGCCTTCGTCGAGGGTCAGCGCGCCACGGGTCTGCAGGTGGCTGGCCAGCCACTGCTTGCGCGCCGCCAGGGGCTCCTGATCGGGTACGAAGAGCGTCCCCAGCCCTCGCTCGGCTTCGACCAGACGCTGGATCACCCGTGGCTCATGCCCGCTGGCGACCACCGTGTAGGTACCGGAGCGGGCGGCCCGCTCAGCACCGCGGACCTTGGTCAGCATGCCGCCACGGCCCAGGACCCCGGCAGTGCTGCCGCACAACCGCTCGAGTTCCGGGTCGCCGGCACGGACTTCATCCAGCAGCGCGGCGTCGGGATGCGCACGCGGATCGCGGTCCATCAGGCCGGGCTGATCGGTCAGGACCACCAGCGCCTCGGCCTCCACCAGGTTGGCGACCAGCGCAGCCAGGGTGTCGTTATCACCGAAACGGATCTCATCGGTGACGACCGTATCGTTCTCGTTCACGACCGGCACCACGCCGAGGCGGAGCATCTCGCGCAGCGCGCTGCGGGCATTGAGGTAGCGGCGTCGATCAGAGAGGTCGTCGTGGGTCAGCAGGACCTGGGCGGTTTGCAGTCCGTGCCGCGCCAGGCCCTCGGCCCAGGCGTGGACCAGGCCACTCTGCCCGATGCCGGCCGCAGCCTGGAGCTGATAGACGGCTCGCGGCCGGTTGCGCCAGCCCAGCCGCTGCATCCCCTCGGCCACTGCCCCCGAGGAAACCAGGGTCACCTGGCGTCCGGCCTTGCGCAGTGCCGCCACCTGATCCGCCCAGGCGCTGATCTGCTTATGCGCCAACCCCCGCCCGTTGTCGGTGATCAAGGCACTGCCGACCTTGATCACCCAGCGCTGGGCCTGGCGCAGCGCCTCACGTCGCCCCACCTTCATCCTCCCTGCGTCGCGCCTCCAGGTCCCTC
This sequence comes from Halorhodospira sp. 9621, assembly GCF_022228055.1. NCBI lineage: Bacteria > Pseudomonadati > Pseudomonadota > Gammaproteobacteria > Chromatiales > Ectothiorhodospiraceae > Halorhodospira > Halorhodospira sp. 9621. Next base: position 14,008 of record NZ_JAJNRD010000006.1, on the reverse strand, counting down.
ATGATATCCCCACAGAGCCGATCTACCCCTTCGCCGGTCAGCCCCGAGATGCCGTAAGCCGGGCCGTCCCACGCCAGGCCCCGGGCGATCTCCGCTACCCGCTCCTCGCGCACCTCCTCGGGCAGGGCGTCGAGGCGATTGACCACCAACCAGCGCGGCTTTTCAGCCAGCTCGGGGCTGAACGCCTGGAGCTCGGCGAGCAGGGTTTGCGCCTCGGCCACCGGGTCACCGCCACGCTCCTCCTCGGCCACCCCGTCGACCAGGTGCAAAAGCAAACCGGTCCGGCTCAGGTGCTTGAGAAACCGCACCCCGAGTCCGGCCCCCTCGGCCGCCCCCTCGATGATGCCGGGGATGTCGGCCACCACGAACGAGCGCTGCGCCTCGTAACGGACCACGCCCAACTGTGGATAGAGGGTGGTGAAGGGGTAATCGGCGACCTTCGGGCGAGCGGCGGAGATGGTGCGGATCAGGGTCGACTTGCCCACGTTGGGCATGCCGAGCAGCCCGACATCGGCCAGCAGCTGAAGCTCCAGACGCAGCTCCCGAGACTCCCCGGGGGTGCCGTCGGTGGATTGACGCGGGGCGCGGTTGGTCGAGCTCTTGAAATGGAGGTTGCCCAGCCCGCCACGTCCGCCGGCGGCCACCATCAGCCTCTCGCCGTGGCGGGTAATGTCGCCGATGACCTCGTCGGTGCCTTCGTCCATGACCAGGGTGCCGACCGGCACCGACAGGACGCGGTCGACACCCGAGCGCCCGGTGCACTGCCGGCCTGCGCCAGCCTCACCGCTCTCGGCACTGAAGAAGCGATCGTGACGGTAATCGACCAGGGTGTTCAGGCCTTCGTCGCCCTCGAGGTAGACACTGCCGCCGCGGCCGCCATCGCCGCCGTCAGGCCCCCCCCGGGGCACATATTTCTCGCGCCGGAAGTGGACACAGCCGTCGCCGCCGTCCCCGGCGCGGACGACAAAGGTGACTTCATCGACGAATCGCATGCTCGGCCTCTGCGCTGTAGCGCGTCCGTATACAAAAAAGCCCCGCTCCATGGCGGGGCTTTACGGGTCCGGAATGGGTCGCCGCCCTTAGACCGCTTCGATTCGCACCCGGCGGCGCTGGGCCGGCCCCTTGCGCTCGAAGACAACCCGACCGTCGCTCTTGGCGAACAGGGTGTAGTCCTTGCCCACCCCGACGTTCTCGCCGGCGTGGAAGTGGGTGCCGCGCTGGCGGACGATGATGCTGCCCGCAGAGACCGCCTCACCGCCGTAGCGCTTGACGCCCAGACGCTTTGACTGAGAGTCGCGACCGTTCTTGGTGCTGCCGCCCGCCTTCTTGTGTGCCATGCCTGATGCCCTCCGTCAGCCGGCGTTGATGCCGGTGATCTTGACCTGGGTGTACGGCTGCCGATGACCGTGGTGGCGACGATAGCCCTGCCGCCGCTTGAACTTGGTCACCTCGACCTTGCGATGCCGGTCCTGCTCAAGGACCTCGGCCTTCACGCTGCCGCCCTCGACCTGCGGCGTACCGATCTTGACCTCGCTCCCTTCGCCGACCATGAGGACATCGTCGAACTGCACGGTCTCGCCGACCTCGGCCGGGAGCTTCTCGACTCGCAGCACGTCTCCTTCCGAGACCCGGTACTGCTTTCCGCCGCTTCGGATCACCGCGTACATCGGCGTCTTGCTCCTGTCTACTCTGATGGCTACGGGCCGCCGCTCGATTCGACACGATCACCGCGCCTGACCCCGGGGCCGCTTCCGGGCCGTCGAACGATTGGGGAGAGGCGGGCGTGGTGGCTGCGGTCGATCCGCGGCGCCTTGGATTGTCTGGTCGGGGTGGCAGGATTTGAACCTGCGGCCCCTGCCTCCCGAAGGCAGTGCTCTACCAAACTGAGCTACACCCCGTGTGCAACCTGTTACGCTGTCCGGGATACCGAGTTGCGGGCCAAGTGTACCAGCGCATCCCGCCAGGGACTACCCGGAACCGCTGAGGTGAGCTGCTCGATGGCCTGCTCAACCTCAACCTCAGCGAGGCGCCTAGTATATTCAGCCGATCCGGTCTTTTCAATCGCCCGGCCGACGGCTTCCATCTGATCCAGCCCACCGGCCTCGATGGCCTCCCGGATCAGGTCACGGTCCGCGGGCTCACCCTCGCGCATGGCGTGGATCAGGGGCATGGTGGTCTTGCCCTCGGCCAGGTCGTCACCGATGTTCTTGCCGATCTCGGTGGCATCGCCGCTGTAATCCAGAGCATCGTCCACCAGCTGGTAGGCCGTCCCCAAGTGCCGCCCGTAGGCCGCCAGGGCCTCGCATCCGGCCTCGTCCAGTCCCGCGAGCACCGCTCCGTTCTGACAGCCGGCCTCGAACAGGGTCGCCGTCTTGCGGTAGATCACCTGCCGGTAATCGGCCTCAGTGAGATCCGGCTCGTGGACGTTCATCAGCTGCATCACCTCGCCCCGGGCGATGGTGTTGGTCGCCCGCGCCAGGATCCGCAGTACGGCCATGGAGTCGAGTTCGACCATCATCTCGAAGGCCCGGGTATAGAGGAAGTCGCCGACCAGCACGCTGGCCTCGTTCCCCCAGATGGTGTGCGCCGTCTGTTGGCCACGACGCATGTCCGAGCCGTCCACCACGTCGTCGTGGAGCAGCGTGGCGGTGTGGATGAACTCGATGATCGCCGCCAGCTGGACGTGATCCGTGCCCTGGTAGCCGCAGGCCCGCGCCGCCAGAAGCACGACCGTGGGGCGCAGACGCTTACCGCCACTGTTGACGATATGGTGGGCGAGCTGGTTGATCAGAACCACGTCCGACGACAGCCGCGCCTGGATCAAGCGGTTGACCTCCGCCATGTCGTCGGCGGCGAGCTCACGGATTGCATCAAGGTTCATGGGCAGGATCTGCGCTCCGGGTCAGCCCCGCGGATGCTAGGCAGGGGGGCCAGGGGTGTCAAGCACGGCCGCGGCGACCGCGCCGGCCGCTGCGCCAGATCGAGACCAGCACCAGCAAGGCCAGCACCGGGGCCGCATAGACCGCCACCAGGGCTACGGTCGCCCCCAACTGGGGCAGCGGCTCGGGAATCGGCGGGGCCCCCAACAGGCTGTAAGCGGTGACCCGATCAAGCCAGTGGCTGATCTCGTCTGCACCGAGCGCCTGCTCGCCCCATCCGGCCGTCGGCAGCCCGTAGCGACCACCGACGACGGCGTAGACCAGCGCCGGCATCGCCCAGAGTATCCAGGCCAGGAATGCCCGAACCGCCGTTACCCGGGCCAGCCAAGGCCGCTGCCGGGCGACGTGAACGGCCAGTACACCGATCAGGGCAAACCCGGACCATACCGGCCACCAGGCGGGCCAGGCGGCGGCGATCGGCGCCGAGACCATGGGCCCGAGTGCGACGGTCACCACGGCCAGGATGCCGACGACGGACAAAACGGGGAGCATCCCGCGATGCATGCACGCCTCCTTGGGCCCCGCGGCGCGGCCAACGCCGCAGGACGCGTCGGTGGTTGTTAGGCTAGGGCGCCCGTGCGCCAGCCCGTTAGCCTACCGCAAAGCAGGAGCCAGCAGCGATGTTCAACGTAGCGACCCGCGGTTTCTTCAAGGGCATGAGCCCCCGGGTGACCGCCGTGTCCACCTTCCTTGTGGCCGCCTTTGCCCTGGCCGGAGCCGTCTGGCCGAAGCAGCTGGAGACGGTGGTCACCGGCTGGCGCGAGGCCTTGACCCCCTTCCTGCAGTGGTACTACGTGCTGGTCGTGGCCGCCTTTCTGCTGCTGGTGATCTGGCTGGGCACCGGGCGCTTTAAGAACGTGCGCCTGGGCCAGGACCACGAGGTGCCCGAGTTCCGAACCTTCTCCTGGCTCACCATGCTCTTCGCCGCCGGAATGGGCGTCGGCCTGATCTTCTGGGCGGTCGCCGAGCCCATCTCCCACTTCGACCGAAACCCGTTCACGGTCAGCGACGACCCGAGCGAAGCCGCCGACACCGCGCTACGCCTGGCCTACTTTCACTGGGGCCTCAACGGCTGGGCGGTCTTCTCGCTGGTCGCCCTCATCCTCGCCTACTTCAGCTTCCGCCGCGGGCTGCCGCTGACCATGCGCTCGGCCTTCTACCCGCTCATCGGCAAGCACATCCACGGCCCCTGGGGGGATGCCATCGACGTCCTAGCCGTGTTCGCCACGGTCTTCGGCATCGCCACTACGCTGGGGCTGGGCATCCAGCAGCTGAACACCGGCATCGGCGAACTCACCGGGATCACGGCGGGCACCACCGGTCAGATCGCCATCGCTGTCACGGTGATGGGCGTCGCCACCGTATCGGTGCTTTACGGCGTGCAGTCCGGGGTGCGCATGATCAGCGAGGCCAACTTCTGGATGAGCGCCGCGGTGCTGCTCTTCTTCCTGCTCTGGGGGCCGACCCAGTACCTGCTGGCGCTGATCGTGCAGTCCACCGGCGACTACCTGCAGAACCTCTTCACCCTCTCCTTCCATACCCACGCCAACGCCGAGGGCAACTGGCAGGCCGAGTGGACCCTCTTCTACTGGGGGTGGTGGCTGGCCTGGGCGCCCTTCGTCGGGATCTTCATCGCGCGCATCTCGCGCGGCCGCAAGCTGCGCGAGTTCGTCATGGGCGTGCTGCTGGTGCCGACCGGTATCACCATCGTCTGGATCGGACTGTTTGGCGGCAACGCCATCCACCTTGAGCTCTTTGGCCCCGGCGGGGTCACCGAAGCCACCCGCGAGGAGGTCAGCACCGCCGTCTTCCGCACCATCGAGCTGATGGACGTGGGCCTCTGGGGAGCGGCAGCGTCGGTGCTGGTGACCGTGCTCATCGGCACCTACCTGATCACCTCCGCGAACGCCGGCATCCTGGTCACCCAGACCCTGCTCTCCAACGGCTCGACGGAGATCTCCCGGCTGCACACGGTGATCTGGGGCACGGTCATCACCCTGGTGACCATCGTGCTGCTCACCGCCGGCGGCCTGACCACCCTGCAGGGCGCGGTCATCGCCGCTGCAGTGCCGTTCTCGTTCATCATCCTCGGGATGGTCGTGGGCCTGCTCAAAGCGCTGGAGGAGGAGCGCTTCGCACCGCGGCCCGGCGAACGCAGCGAACCGCCCATGGAACCGTGGGCGCAGGTGGAGTCGGACTGGCACACCAGCGACACCAGCACCGGCACGGCCACCGACCGGGTGGAGGGCTGATCCGCGGCCGGCGCCGCGCCGGCCGGCGCGGCGCTAGGCCTCCTGGCGTTTGGCGATGCGGTAGCGGACCAGGCGCACCACCAGCCAGATGGTGAACACCACCACCGGCACCGCCAGCCCCTGGGTGACCTCCACCCGGATCGGGGCACCGGCGTCGCGCGCCGCCTCCAGGACGTAGCTGATCAGCCCCATCAGGTAGTAGCTGATGGCCGCCACCGACAGCCCCTCGACCGTCTCCTGCAGCCGGAACTGCAGCTTGGCGCGGCGATCCATGGAGTCGAGCAGATCGCGGTTCTGCGCCTCCAGGGCCACGTCGATGCGGGTGCGCAGCAGATCGCCGGTGCGCGATATACGCTCGGAGAGCGACTCGCGCCGTTCGGTGACCGTGGCACAGGTGCGCATGGCCGGCACCAGGCGCCGCTCCATGAACTCCTGGATGGTCTGTACGCCCTGGATGCGCTGCTCGCGCAGCTCCTGGATGCGCCGTTCGACCAGCTCGTGATAGGCACGCGCCGCATGGAAGCGGTAGTTGGTGTTGTTGCCGATACGCTCCACCTGGGCGGCCAACTCCATCAGCTGACCGAGCAGGTGCTGCTCGTCACGCTCCCGGCTCGAGCCGGTCATGCGCTCAGTGATCCCGGCCAGCTGCTCCTCGAGCTCGTTGAGCTGAGGGTTGAGGCGCCGCGCCACTGGGAAGGCGAGCAGCGCCATCATGCGGTAGGTCTCGATCTCGAGCAGACGCTGGATGGCACGCCCGGCCTGGCGCTCGCGCATGTTCACATCGCGCAGGAGGATGCGCGAAAAGCCGTCATCGTGGATACGGAAGTCCGTCCACACCCGCGCCGCTCCGCCGGCGATCTGGCTGCCAACGATCGTGTTGTCGTTGAACAGCGCCACGATTCCGCTGCTGGTCCGCGGCTGCGACCAGGACGGCTCCAGCGCGAGATGGATGCCGACCAGGCGCGGTCCGGGCAAACTGGCCAGCCAGTCCTCGGGCAAGCGTTCGATGGGTGGCCCCTCGAACGGGTGGTCGAACTCGTCCTCGACGATGAAGGTGTAGGTCGAAACCTCAGTGCGCCGCTCCCACTTGAGCCGAAAGGCGCCGAAGTCACGGGACATGTGCTGGGCATCCGGCTCCGGCGGCTCCACGCCGAAGCGCTCGCACAGATCCGCTACGGCCGCCCGATCGGCATCCGCGGAGTGGCGCCCGGAGAACATCCCCAGGTGACTGACCCGGGCCGGGGCCCGCAGGCGCTCATAGGGTCGGGCGTGAATCTCGTCGTTGACTTCCTGGCGCAGGGGGTGGTCGACGTAGGCCCCGGGGACGGGGTCACTGGCCTGGTGCCTTTCCGTTACGTTAAGGGTCATGCTGGCTGGCTTTCTCTGCATCGGGCATGCGGTCCCGACCGGGACCGGCTAGTGCAAGGGTATGGTATCCTCCCTCACCCGTGCCAGGGGGAATACCATGCGGGAACTCATCCTCGGCGGCGTCCGTTCGGGCAAGAGCCGTCATGCCGAACAGCGCGCGCGCGAACTCAGCGACGATGTCGTCTACATCGCCACGGCCCGACCCCGCGGCGATGCCGGCATGGCCGAGCGCATCGCCGCGCACCGGGCGCGACGCCCCGCGCACTGGCAGACGATCGAGGCCCCGCTGGAGCTGGCCCGGGCCATCGAGGCGCACAGCGCCCCGGGCCGCGTACTCCTGGTCGACTGCCTGAGTCTATGGCTGACCAATCAGCTCGTCGCCGGGGACGGGGCCACCGAGGCAAACGTCACCAGCGAGAGCCTTGAGCAGGCACGAACCGGGCTGGTCGACGCGGTTGCCGCCGCAGGCGGCGACCTGCTGCTGGTCAGCAATGAAACCGGTCTGGGCGTAATGCCGATGAACGCCCTGGCGCGGCGCTTCTGCGACGAGGCCGGAGCGCTGCACCAACAGATGGCCGAACGCTGCGAGCGAGTGACCTGGACCGTCGCCGGCCTCGCACAGCCCCTGAAATAGAGTCGTCCCCCCGCGACGGGCTGACGCCGCCAAGAAGGGAATGAGGAGCGCAATCGTGAACCAACCGGAGTGGCTCGATGAACCGATCCAACAGACCCATCCGCATTACGCCCAGCAGGCGCGGGCTCGACAGGATCAGCTGACCAAGCCGCCGGGATCGCTCGGCCGGCTCGAAGAGATCGCCATCCAGCTCGCCGGGCTTCAGCAGACCCCGCACCCCGCCGTGGATCCGGTCCAGATCACGCTGTTCGCCGGCGACCACGGCATCGCCGAGGACGGCGTCTCCGCCTTCGACCCGGTGGTCACGCTGCAGATGATGGAGAACTTCTCCAACGGCGGCGCAGCCATCTGCGTGATGAGCGAGGAGATCGGCGCCCAGCTGGAGGTGGTGGATGTCGGCACCCGATGGCAGGGCGCGGTGCCGCAGGCGGTGCGCGACGAACGCATCGCCGCCGGCACGGCCAACATGCGCCGGCAGCCGGCGATGACCGACGAGCAGTTCAGCGCTGCGCTCACCGCCGGCGCGCGGGCCGTCGACCGGTCCATCGATCAGCACGGCACCCGGGTCTTTATCGCCGGCGAGATGGGCATCGCCAACACCACTGCGGCCGCCGCCGTGGTCGGCGCCCTGCTCAACAAACCGGCGCCGGGGCTAGTCGGCCCAGGCACCGGACACGATGCCGCCGGGCTGCGACACAAGGCGGAGGCCGTCGACGAGACCCTGGCCCTGCACCGAGAACAGCTCGGCGGACCGGCAAACCTCAGCGAGCCGTGGCAAGCCGGTCGTCGCGTGGGCGGCCTGGAGCTGGCCGCCATGACCGGTGCCTACATCCGCTGCGCCCAGCGCGGTGTGGTCATCCTCCTCGACGGCTTCATCAGCGGCGCAGCCGCCCTGCTGGCCGAGCGACTGCGCCCCGGCACCCGCGCCTGGATGATCCTCGGCCACGGCTCCGCCGAGCCGGGTCACCACCGCATCGTCGCGGCCCTCGGCGGGCGCCCGCTGCTCGACTTCAACATGCGCCTGGGCGAGGGCAGCGGCGCTGCGACCGCGATACCGCTGATGCGCATGGCCTGCGCCATCCACAACCGCATGGCCACCTTCGCGGAGGCCGGCGTAACCCCGGAGGGCAAAGGGTGAGACCCCCCATCGAAGGCCAGGAGACCTGGATCGATCTGATCCGCCACGGCGAGCCGGTGGGCGGCCGCCGCTACCGCGGCACCCAGGACGACCCGCTCAGCGAACGCGGCTGGGCGCAGATGCGCGCCGCCCCGCTCGAGCCCGCGGCGTTGACCCGGATCGTCTGCTCCCCGCTGCGCCGCTGCCGCGAGTTCTCCGAACGCTACGCCGCCGAGCAGGGGCTGCCATTACAGGTGGAAAACGGTTTCCAAGAGATCGGCTTCGGTGACTGGGAGGGCCTGACCCCGGCGGAGCTCTACGAGCAGGACCCCCAGGGGCAGGCCCGCTTCTGGGCCGATCCGCTCCACTATACGCCGCCCAACGCCGAGCCCATGGCCGACTTCCAGCGCCGCGTCATCGATGCCTGGGTGCGGCTGCTCGCAGAGCACCCCGGCGAGCACCTGCTGCTCGTCGGCCACGGCGGGCTGATCCGCGTGGTGCTGTCGCACCTGCTGGAGCTCCCGCTGCGCGGGTTCAACCGACTCTACGTGCCCTACGCCTCGGTCAGCCGGGTCCGTGTCGAGCCCGGCACCGATCCGACCCTCTACTTCCATAACCGCGCAACATCGGCGGAGGGGGAGCGATGACCGCCTTGCGACCGCTGCTGATCGCCATCGCCTTTCTCACGCGCCTTCCGGTGCCTTCGCTCGGCCGCATCGACGACGAGGAGAGTGGCGCCTCGCTGGTCGCCTACCCCCTGGTCGGGGCGATCATCGGCACCCTGCTGATTCTGATGGCCTTCCTGACCCAAGCTTTGCCTGCACTGCTCACTGCAGCCCTGGTAGTGGTGATCTGGGCGCTGCTGACCGGCGCATTGCACCTCGACGGCCTGGCCGACTCCGCCGACGCCTGGGTCGGCGGCATGGCGCAGCGGGAACGCACCCTGGAAATCATGAAGGATCCTTCCTGCGGGCCCATCGGGGTCACGGCGATCGTCGCCGTCTTCCTGCTCAAGGTGGCAGCGGTGGCCGCCCTGCTCGACGCCGGCGCCGTACTGGCCATCGCCACAGCGGCGGTTGTCGGACGCGCCGGGCTGACCCTGCTGTTCCTGACCACACCCTATGTGCGCCCCGGCGGGATCGGCGAGGCCCTGTCCCACTTCGGGCCACCCGGCGCCTCGCTGGGCAGTGCGGCCGTGGTCACCGCCCTGGCCGCCCTGCTCACCGGATGGGCCGGGCTGGCGGCGGTGGCCGCCGGGGCAGTCGCCCTGGTCTTGGCGCAGCACGCGATGTCACGGCGCCTCGGCGGGACCACCGGCGACACCGCCGGCGCCACCGTGGAGCTCACCGAGACCGCCGCACTGCTTGGCGCCGCCGCCGTGGCGGCGAGCGTCTAGGCCGCTCCCGTGCCGTTCCCCGCCCTGATCATCGGCGCGTGGCTACTCGACCGGGTTTTCGGCGAGCCCCGCGCCGGGCACCCACTGAACGGCTTTGCCCGGGTTGCCGGCTGGCTGGAGCGGCTGCTCAACCAAGGGCGCCTGCCCGACCCGGACCGGCGCAAGGCCGGCATGGTGGCGGTCGCCATCCTGGTCGCACCGGCCGTGCTGCTCGCCACCCTGCTCACGCTGGGGCCGCTCGGCTGGGTGGTGGAGCTGGGGCTGCTCTACCTCTGCCTGGGCAGCCGCAGCCTGCGCGAGCACGCCTTGGGTGTGGCGCAACCGCTGGCCCGTGGCGACCTGGCCGAGGCCCGCGCGGCGGTGGGCAGGATCGTCAGTCGGGATGCACAGTCCATGGACGCCGAAGACACCGCCCGCGCCACCACCGAATCGACCCTGGAGAACGGCAACGACGCGGTCTTCGCCACCCTCTTCTGGTTCCTGGTCGCCGGCGCTCCGGGGGCAGTCGCCCACCGACTGATCAACACCCTGGACGCCCTCTGGGGTTACCGGACCGTGCGCTTCAACGACTTCGGCTACGCCGCCGCCCGCCTGGACGACCTGCTCGGCTGGATCCCGGCGCGTCTGACGGCGCTCACCTATGCCCTGGCGAGCCTGCGCCCGCAGGCGGTGTGGGCTGCAGTGCGCAACCAGGCCCCGCAATGGCCCGGCAGCAACCCGGGCGTGGTCCTGGCCGCCGGCGCCGCGGCCCTCGATACCACCCTCGGCGGCGCGGCCGTCTACAGCGACGGCGTCCGCCAACGCCCCACGCTGGGTAGCGGGCATCCGGCGGACGCCAACACCATCGAGGCATCAGTGGCGCTGGTGGAACGCGGGGTGCTGATCTGGATCGCGGCGGCGATCGCCCTGTGGGCGCCCTCCCCGCTGATCCCCTGAGGGGTCGTTGATGAGCGAAGCACAGCACCTGCCCGACACGCTGGAGCACGGCGGCAACCTCGCCGAGGCGACGGCGCGCTTCGGCGAGCCGCCGGGGGGCTGGGTGGACCTCTCCACCGGCATCAACCCGACCCCCTTCCCGCTGAGCGCCGCCCCGGCGGCCACCTGGCACCGGCTGCCCGAGGCCGACGGACTCGAGGCGCAGGCCGCGGCGCACTACGCCGCCGGCAACGGCGCGGCCCTGGCCCTGCCCGGCTCCCAGGCCGCCATCAGCCTGCTCCCGGCTCTCCACTCCCCAGGAAACGTGGCCATCCCGGCGCCGGAGTATGCCGAGCATGCGCGGGCGTGGCAGCACTGGGGCCACCGCGTCGAGCGCATCACCGCCGAGCGGATCGCCGCCGGGCCACCCACGCCCCCGCCCTGGCACACGCTCGTGCTGAGCCATCCCAACAACCCCTCCGGCACCCGCTACCCCGCCGCCACCCTGCTCGCCTGGTGCGATGCGCTGGCCGCCGGGGGCGGGCATCTGATCGTCGACGAGGCGTTCTGCGACGCCGAGCCGGAGACCTCCCTGGCCCCGGCCGTCGGCCGCCCGGGCCTGATCCTGCTGCGCTCGCTGGGCAAGTTCTACGGCCTCGCCGGCGCCCGGGTCGGCTTCCTGCTCGGCCCGGAGGGGCTGCGCCAGCAACTGGCCGGGGTGCTCGGTCCCTGGCCTCTGGCCGGCCCGGCCCGCCATGCCGCCGGGCAGGCCCTGGCCGACGAGGCCTGGCAGGCGGCCCAGCGACGCGCCCTGACGGCGGCGACGCAGCGGCTGGATGGGCTGCTGACCGCCGCCGGGCTGGCACCGGCGGGGGGCACGGCGCTGTTTCGCTGGGTCCCCTGCACCGCGGCGCGGCGCTACCAGGCGCTGCTGGCCCGGGCCGGGGTCTGGGTCCGCGCCTTCGATGAGCCGGCGGGACTGCGCTTCGGCCTGCCCGGCACCGAGGCGGCCTGGCAGCGCCTGGCGGCAGCGCTGCAAACCCTCGCCGCCGACTGATGCGACGCGGCCCTACAGCCCGCAGCGATCCGGTCGATAACCTGCCCAGCACGATTTTTGATAAATTAGCGCGGTTTCGCCGCAGGCCGCGTCCGGCCCAGCGCGGGCGAAGCGCGCCGCCGGCACCAAGAGAGGATCGATACGCCCATGGCCACGACCGAAGCCGCCCAGGCCGCCACACCCCGGGTTGCCGTCATCGGCGCCGGCGGCTGGGGCCGCAACCTGGTCCGCAACCTCCATGAGCTCGGCGCCCTCCACGCGGTCGTCGAGGTCAACGCCGAAAACCTGCGCCAGGTCCAGACGATCTGCCCCGACGTCCCCACCTACACGGACACCGCGGCGGCGCTGGCCGACCCGCAGCTCGACGCCGTCGCCGTCGCCACCCCGGTGGCGACCCACTACGAGGTGGTCCGCCAGGCCCTGGAGGCCGATAAGGACGTCTTCGTCGAGAAGCCCCTCACCCCGGACCCGAGCCAGGCCTGGCACCTGGTGGAACTGGCCGAGCAGCGTGGGCGGCTGCTCATGGTCGGCCACCTGCTGCTCTTCCAGCCGGCCATCCAGTGGCTGCGCGACGACCTGGCCGCCGGGCGCATCGGGCAGGTGCACAGCGTCCATCAGGAGCGTCTGGGCCTGGGGCGGGCGCGCGACTACGAGAACGCCCTGTGGTGCCTGGGCACCCACGACGTGGCCGTGCAGCGCTTCCTGCTGCCCGGGCGAACGCCCCGCGGCATGCAGGTCCACGGCCAGTGCATCCTGCAGCCGGGCATCGAGGACGACGTCTACCTCCACCTGAGCTACGACGACGGCCTGCAAAGCCACCTGCACTGCTCCTGGCTGTGGCCGGAGAAACGGCGCAACCTGGTCATCGTCGGCAGCGAGGGGATGGTGGTCTACGACGAGATCAACCAGGTGGTCACCCACCACCGCAAGGGCATCGACGGCCACCTGGACAACATCGACGAGGGCGCCGAGACCATCCACCAAGGCCACGGCCAACCCCTGCGCCTGGAGCTGGAGCACTTCCTCGACTGCCTGCGCCACGGGCAGACGTGTCAGTCGGACGGTCGCTTTGCCGCCGGCATCGTCGACCTGCTGGCCGAGGCCACGGGGCGCCTGAGAAACGCAGAGAACACATAGGAGCTGGAAAGCGTGCAGATCCCCATCTACAACCCGAAGCCGCAATACGACGCCCTGCGCGGCGAACTCGAACAGGCCGCCACGGATCTGCTGGCCTCCGGGGCCTACGTCCTCGGTCCCACGGTGGAGCGTTTCGAGCAGGCGGTGGCCGAGCACCTGGGCTGCCGGCACGCCATCGGCGTCAACAGCGGCACGGACGCCCTGCTGATCGCCCTGGTCGCCGCCGGGGTCGAGCCGGGCGACGAGGTGGTGACCTCGCCCTTCACCTTCTACGCCTCCGCCGAGGTCATCAGCCTGGCCGGCGCCACGCCGCGGTTTGCCGACATCGACCCGGACACCTTCAACGTCACCGCCGAGACCCTGGAGGCGGCCTGCACCGAGCGCACCAAGGCGCTGCTTCCGGTGCACATCTTCGGCCAGGGGCCGGATATGGCCGCCGTCAACGAGCTGGCGCGCCGGCGCGGCCTGCGGGTGATCGAGGACGTGGCCCAGGCCTTCGGGGCCCGCCAGGGCGAGGCCCGGCTGGGCACGCTGGGCGATCTCGGGGCCCACTCGTTCTATCCGACCAAGAACCTGGGCGGTTTCGGCGACGGCGGCATGATCACCACCGATGACGACGAGCTCGCCGCTCAGTGCCGGCTGCTGCGTCTGCACGGCCAAGAGCGCCGCGACCACCACACCCTGATCGGCTACAACTCGCGGCTCGACGCCATGCAGGCGGCCCTGCTACAGGTCAAGCTGCCCCACGTGGACGGCTGGAACGCCCAGCGCAAGGAGATCGCCGCGCTCTACGACCGCGAACTGGCCGGCCTGCCGGGTCTGACCACGCCGCATACGGCGCCCCACGGCGATCACATCTTCCACCAGTACACCGTGCGCATCGCCGACGGCCGCCGCGACGCCGTGCGCGACGCCCTCCAGGCGGCCGGCATCGGCTGCATGGTCTACTACTCGGTCCCGGTCCACCAGCAGCCGGTCTACCAGCACCTGGAGGCCCACTGTCCGGTGGCCGAGCAGGCCTGCCACGAGGTGCTGAGCCTGCCCATGTGGCCGTACATGGGCGAGGAGCGCGCCCTCCAGGTGGCCGAGGCGGTGCGTCAGGCCCTCCAGCAGGCCTGAGCCGGGCACCGCCCCGACCCGGATCACCGGCTACCCCGTCGTCGCCACCGAAGCCGGCTGCCGCGCAGGCCGCC